>NZ_JBEXYL010000035.1:0-88403 GCF_040630895.1 Streptomyces sp. NPDC005728 | reverse complement strand
CGCCCGGTTACATTCCGAACCCGGAAGCTAAGCCTCACAGCGCCGATGGTACTGCAGGGGGGACCCTGTGGGAGAGTAGGACGCCGCCGAACAAATTTTGAGAAAGAGCCCCAACTCCAGGTGAGAACCTGTGAGTTGGGGCTTTTTCGCGTTCCCCGACGGCTAGAACGTCACCTCCGCCGTTGCCACGGTCCCGCCCTGGCGGCCGGGTGCGCTGCCATTCTGGACGTCGATGACGATCAGTGCGGTGTTCGGTCGATCGGGAAGCGTGGTCATGCGCCCACGGTAGGACCGCGCACTGACAACGGGGCGCCGGTATTTCGGGTGAGGGTTGTGGCGGGCGCGGCTACCGTGGCTCCATGAGTATCCGGACCAGCGACGACTACGCCGTACGCGCCATACGACCCGACGAGTGGGCCGCCGTGAAGCAGTTGCGCCTGGACGCCCTGCGCGACCCGGCCGCGCCCATCGCCTTCCTGGAGACCTACGAGGACGCGCGGGACAAGCCGGACTCCTTCTATCAGGAGCGGGCCGTCCGGTCCGGTGAGGGGTCCGGTTCGGCACAGCAGTTCATCGCCGAGGCGTCGGACGGGACCTGGGCCGGCACCGCCACCGTGCTTCTGGAGGAGGCCGGGACGAAGGACTGGGCCGGGAACCCCGTCGAGCGGCGGCAAGGGCATGTGGTCGGCGTGTTCGTCCGGCCGGAGCACCGCGGGAACGGGCTGATCGAGGCCCTGTTCGACGCCGGTGTGGCATGGGCTTGGCAGCAGGGCGCCGAGCGGGTACGGCTGTTCGTCCACGCGGACAACGCGCGGGCGCAGGGGGCGTACCGCAAGGCGGGGTTCGGGCCGAGCGGGCTGGTCGTGTCGTTCGTGAAGGACGAGGCCGAGAACGAGCTGGAGTTCGTTCTGGAGCGGTAGCCCTGGAGCCGTTGTTCTGGAGCGGGGGTCAGGCCGGAAGTTCCTGGTGGGGCCAGCGGGATCGGGCCTGTTCGCGGGAGCGGAGCAGGGCGAGCGTGGGCAGGCCCTGGTCGGCTCCGGAGGCCAGCAGGTCCGGCAGTTGGGGGAGCGGCGCCACGGCCGCGATGTCGTCCAGGACCAGGGTGAGTGGTGGGTCGAGCCGACCGGAGGATGACCGTTCGGCCATGCGCCGGCCGCGCTCGACCACGCTAGAGACGAGAGCCGTCAGGAGGGGCATCGCGCCGGGGTTGGTCCTGGGGTCCTCGATGGATTCACCGACCACATAAAGCGTGCCCCCTTCGTGGACGAAGGAATCCAAGGCGAGCGCATCAGTTCGGTTTGGTGTGCAGGCCTCGCGGACGTTGACCGTGAAGAGCACGGACAGGGCCCGGCCCGTCAGCTCCTGTGCCATGTCACGACGTTCGGGGTGCGCGGTGAGGGCGGCTTCGAGTTCGCCTGCGGAGCCGGGGGCGGCCTTGGGGTGGGTACGGAGGGTTCGTACGGCGTCCTGGATCTGGGTGCCCTGGGACCAGCGGTGGACGTGGCGGATGGTGCGGGTTTCCAGGGCGGCGGCGTGGAGGTAGCTCCGTAGGAGCGTTATTGCCGTGTCTGCGACTGCCTGGTCGATCTTGGCGGTGGGCTGGACCGGGCTGAGGAGGGCGGTAGCTCTCTGCAGGGCCGTCTGTTTGTCTTCGCAGCCTGTTGTCGGGGACCAGTGGAGGCGGGCGGGGGTCTCGCAGAGGTGTGTGGGGTCGTAGAGGAGAGTGGGGCCCAGTTTGGATCGGGGGTCCTTGGTTTCCGTCCAGAGGGCCGGGTTCGAGGTGACCACGAGGGTGGGGCCCGGCGCGTCCTGGATCGCCTGCAATGCGGTGGAGTGGCGGCTTTCCCGTGTGCCGTAGCGCACCGCGCCTTCGGAGCGGTTTGTTTCCCACTCGCGCACCCGTTCACCGTTGGCCGGGAAGGGGCCCAAGGGCTCCGGCTCCGGTTCTGCTCGGGGTACCGGGACCTCGTAGTGCTGTTCGGGTGCCGGCGCTGCCACCGGTACAGGTACCGGTGCAGGTGCCGGCGACGACTTCTTCTCGAACGCCCGCTGTACCTTTCCCGCTCGCCATCTCGCCACCGTGCCCATCACGAAGAGGGAGAGGACGAAGAGGACCATCAGTTGGCCGATGAACAGGCCCCAGAACAGGCCCCAGCCGGAGAGCTGGGCCGCAGAGGTGTCCGGCCAGGCGCCGGGGACGTCGTGCGGCTGGCCGATGAGGTGACGCATGGCCAGGGGGGTGCGGGTGAAGGTGACGCCGTCGGGCCAGGCGCCCCGGGAGAAGAGGCCCGCCAGACCCGTGGCCGTCCACACCAGCACGGTCATGCCGAGGAGGAAGGCGAGTATGCCGATCAGGAGGCCGTCGGGGATGCCGCCCTGGCCTTCCCGGCGGCTGTCACGGCGCTCGTCACGGCGGTCGTCCGGTCTCACGCTCTCTCCCTACGCCACCGTCGATTCGGAGTCGCCCAGGTGCTGCTCCACGAAGGCCGCCGCCCGCTGCTCGGCCTCCAGCTCGGCCGCGTGCAGGGCGTCGTCGGCCGTCAGGTCGCTGGAGGACTCGGTCATCGCGCGGTCGGTGAAGACCAGCGGGCGTTCCGTCTCGGTGACCAGGTGTTTGACCACCTGGACGTTGCCGTTGACGTCCCAGACGGCGATGCCGGGGGTGAGGGTGGGGATGATCTCCACCGCCCAGCGCGGCAGGCCCAGTACCCGGCCCGTCGCCCTCGCCTCGTCCGCCTTCTGGGCGTAGATCGTCCTGGTCGACGCCATCTTCAGGATGGCCGCCGCCTCCTTCGCGGCCGCGCCGTCGACCACGTCGGACAGGTGGTGGACGACCGCCACGAAGGACAGGCCCAGCCGTCGGCCGAACTTCAGCAGGCGCTGGAACAGCTGGGCCACGAAGGGGCTGTTGATGATGTGCCAGGCCTCTTCGACCAGGAAGATGCGCTTCTTGCGGTCGGGGCGGATCCAGGTGTGCTCCAGCCACACGCCGACGATCGCCATCAGGATGGGCATGGCGATGGAGTTGCGGTCGATGTGGGACAGGTCGAAGACGATGAGCGGCGCGTCCAGGTCGATGCCGACGGTGGTCGGGCCGTCGAACATGCCGCGCAGGTCACCGTCGACCAACCGGTCCAGCACCAGGGCGACGTCGAGGCCCCACGCCCGTACGTCGTCTATGGCGACGTTCATCGCCTCCGCCGACTCCGGCTCGGGGTGCCGTAGCTGTTCCACGATGTCGGTGAGGACCGGCTGGCGGTCGACGATGGACTCGTTGACGTAGGAGTGGGCGACCTTGAGGGCGAAGCCGGAGCGTTCGTCCAGGCCGTGGCCCATCGCCACCTCGATGATGGTGCGCAGGAGCGCCAGCTGGCCCGTTGTCGTGATCGCGGGGTCCAGCGGGTTCAGGCGGATGCCCTGGTCCAGGGCTGCCGTCGGGTCCAGGCGGATGGGAGTTATCCCCAGCTCCTGCGCGATGAGGTTCCATTCGCCGGCCCCGTCCTCGCCCTGCGCGTCGAGGACGACGACCTGGCGGTCCTTGAAGCGCAACTGCCGTAGGACGTACGTCTTCTCCAGGGCCGACTTGCCGTTGCCGGACTCGCCGAGGACCAGCCAGTGCGGGGCCGGGAGCTGCTGGCCGTACAGCTGGAAGGGGTCGTAGATGTAGCCCTTCCCGGAGTAGACCTCGCGGCCGATGATGACGCCGGAGTCGCCGAGGCCGGGCGCGGCGGTGGGCAGGTAGACCGCCTGGGCCTGGCCCGTGGAGGTGCGGACAGGCAGCCGGGTGGTTTCGACCTTGCCGAAGAGGAAGGACGTGAAGGCGTCGGTGAGGACGGACAGCGGGTCCCGCATCAGCGCATCAGCCCCTACCTTCGAATGCCGGTGGCGAAGGGAAGTGTGTTCACGAAGGCCCGGTGGTGCTCGCGGTCGCACCACTCCAGCTTCAGGTACGACTTTCCGGCCGAGGCCCTTATGGTCCGCTTGTCGCGGTTCAGGGCCTCCGGGGAGCGGGAGGAGACGGTGATGTAGCCGACGAGGTTCACCCCCGCCGCGCCACTCGCCAGGTCCTCGCCGCGCTGGTCGAGGCGGTTGTGGGCGGCGATGTCGCGCGGGTCGACGGTGCGGTTCATCTTGGCGGCGCGGGAGGCCTCGGCCTCGTCGTTGGTCTTCTCGGTCAGCATGCGTTCGATGGCTACCTCGGTGGGTTCGAGGTCCATCGTCACCGCGACCGTTCGGATGACGTCCGGGGTGTGGACGAGCAGGGGCGCGAGGAAGTTGACGCCTACGGGGGTCATCGGCCACTCCTTCACCCAGGCCGTGGCGTGGCACCAGGGGGCGCGGGTGGCGGACTCGCGGGTCTTGGCCTGGAGGTAGGTGGGCTCCATGGCGTCCAGCTCGGCCGGCCAGGCGTTGCGCCGGGTCATCGCCTGGATGTGGTCGATGGGGTGGTCCGGGTCGTACATGGAGTGGATGAGGGAGGCGAGTCTGCCCTGCCCGAGGGGCTGGCGGACGCGGATGTCGGCCTCCTGGAGGCGCGAGCAGATGTCGGTCAGCTCGCGTGCCATGACGACGGCCAGTCCCGCGTCCCGGTCCAGCTTGCGGCCGGACTGGGGCCGCGCGGCGCGCGCCATGGCCTGGGCCTCGGCGGCCAGTTCGCGGGTGTAGTGCATGCAGGCGACGAGGTAGGCGCGGTGCTGCTCGCTGCTGGTGGAGACCATGGACTGGAGCTGGTCGTAGGAGCCGGCCAGCCAGTCGGGAGCCTTCTCGTCCCCGCGGACGGCGACGTCCTTGGCGTGGGCGTCGGGGTCGGCGGGCAGGGTGCGGGCGAGCATCTGGAGGCGGGTGACGAAGCCGTCGCCGTTGGCCACGTGCTTGAGCAGCGTGCCGAAGCGGTCGACGAGGGCTTCCTGGTCCTCGGAGTCGCGCAGGCCGACGCCCGGTCCCTCGATCTCGATGGCGGCCGTGACAGTCCGGCGGTCGGCGTGCAGGAGTACGGCGATCTCGTCGGGCCCGAAGGGGGCGGCGAGCCAGTTGATCCGCCCGATCCCGGGCGGCGGACCGATCTCGACCTCCCGCCCGTCGAGCCGGGTCCCGGCCTCCACGACACCGGAGCGGTAGACGGCGCCACGCTTGACGGTCCGCTTGTACGAGCGGTTGATCTCGAACCACTTGTAGAACGTGCGGCGCTTGTACGGCACGTAGACCGCGGCGAGCGCGAGCAGCGGGAAGCCTGTCAGGAGCACGATCCGCAGGGACAGGACCGGGACGAGGAGGCCGCACATCATGCCGAGGAACGCGCCGGCGATGATCAACGCGATCTCACCGGACTCGCGGTTCCGGCCGACGATCGCGTTCGGCCGGGCGCGGCCGATCAGATACGTACGGCGGGGCGTGACCGGATGGGACATGTGGGACTCGGTCGTCAACGCCCTTCACCTCCCGAGCGATTGCTGTTGCGGGTGTTGCTGGCGTGCGGGGTGTTGGCCGGGCTGGGTGCGCGCGGCGCGGGTGCGGCGGAGGGGACTGCTCCGCCGCCGCCCTGGGGGGTACGGCTGCTGTGGGCGGCGACACCGCCGGAGGCGGGGTTGGCGGGGCGCGGGCCGCTGCCGGCCTGGCCGCCACCGTTGTTGTCGGCGCGGGTGCTGTGGGTCTTGATGCCCTGGGCGACGAGGGTGGCCGGGGAGCTGATGACGGCTGCGGCCTTGCCTTCGGCGCCTTGCATGATGCGGTTGTTGCGGCCGCTCGCGATCTCGTCGCCGAAGCCGGGGACGAAGCGGTAGATCATCGCGCTGGCGAAGATGGCGAGCAGGATGATGGCGAGGCCGGAGACGACGGCGGAGAAGGCGTCGGGGCCGCTGTCGCCGGAGAGGGCGCCGGCGAGTCCGAGCACTATGACGATCACCGGCTTGACCAGGATGACGGCGATCATGATGCCCGCCCAGCGCCGGACATGCCCCCACAGGTTCTTGTCCACCAGGCCGGCGTAGACGACGGTGCCGAGGAGGGCGCCGACGTAGAGCAGGGCGGCGCGGATGACCAGCTCCAGCCAGAGGACGCCGGCGGCGAGGATGCTGACCAGGGAGACGACGATCAGCATGATCGGGCCGCCGCCGATGTCGGTGCCCTTGTTGAGGGCGCCGGAGAAGGTGCCGAAGAAGGTGTCCGTCTGGTCGCCGGTGGCCTTCGCGAGGACGTCCGTCACTCCGTCGGCCGCCGAGACGACGGTGTACAGGATCAGCGGGGTGAAGGCGGAGGCGAGCACCGTCAGCCACAGGAAGCCGACTGCTTCGGAGATGGCGGTGGTGAGGGGGACGCCTCGGACGGCCCTCTTGGCCACGGCCAGCAGCCACAGCAGGAGCGTCAGGATCGTGGACGCGGCGAACACGACGGCGTACTGCTGCAGGAACTTCGTGTTCGTGAAGTCGACGTTGGCGGTCTCCTTCACGGCGTCACTGAGCTTCCCGATGGTCCACGCAGCGGCGTCGGAACAGCCCTTGGCGAGGGAGGAGAGGGGGTCGAGGGTGTTGGTGAGGGGGTTGTCGGGGGTGAGGCTGGAGGAGCCGCCGCCTTTGGAGCCGTTGTCTTTTTCGCAGAACTGCTTGGCGGGGCCGACGATGAGGTCACAGTTGTTGGACGACGGCGACGGCGTGGGTGCGGCGATGGCTCGCGTGGCCAGCAGGAGGACAGCACCCTGCGCGGCGGTGACGGCAGCGGTGATCTTGAGTACGCGGCGCGGGCTACCGGGCATAAGTGAAGCCTCCGTACTCCTCGACGGCCTTGGCCATCTGGTCGGCGCTGGATGCCTTGTCGTCACCGGGGACGGGAGCGGGACCGTCCTTCTGGGAGAAGCTGTCGACCTTCCAGTCACCATTTTCCCAGCGCAGCTGGAGAGTCATCGTGAACCAGTCACTGGTGACCGGGTTGGTCGAGTCGTCACCGGCGGTACCGAACACGCCGGTGCACCAGACCTCGACCGTGGCGGTGGAGTCGGAGTAGTTGGTGAGCTTGGTGCCGATGGGCGCCGTGCGTGACACATAGGTATGGCCGGCTGGGGCGTTGCCGTTTGCGTCCAGGCCGATGCTGCTGAGGAACTTCTTGCTGTACGCCTTGTTGAACTTGTCCGTAAGGCCGGCCTGCTTGTCGGCGACGAACGCCTGCTTGACAACTTCGCCCCGCCAGAACGGTTTGAGGATGTCAGCCGAAACCAACGCCACCGCATAGTTCGCCGCCGCGCTCTGTGCTCCCTGGTCCGCATGTGCGAAGCCCGACGGGATGCCGGCGGTCCTCGTCTCCACCGGCTTCGTGCCGCTTGCTGCTGTGGGTGCGGCTTTTGGCTGGTCGCCCTTGTCGGAGGCGCTCTTCGTGGAGGAACCGTCTCCTCTGTTCGCGAAGGCGATCGCGGCGATGAGGAGGACGACCACGCCGACCACCGTGACCAGGCTCCGGGAGGAGGAGCGGGCGGTTCTGCGGGGTGCGCCGCCGTAGGGGTCGCCGCCGGGCAGGCGGGTCCGGGTCTGGCCCGTTTCGGTGTAACCCTGCTCGTCTGTGGGACTCATGCCGCGTACGCCCCCTCCACCTCGTAGACATACGACGGTAGCCGTGCTGGTTCCCGCGCGGGCGCGGTGTGGTGACTCGACATCAGGGAAACGCAACCTCAGCCGGTGGGCACGACGGGTGGGTGGGGTGGAGGGGGACGACCGGGCGTGCCCGGACGGAAGGGAGGGTGAAAGGGCGTCAGACCGCCATTCCGTACACGATCGTGAACAGGGTGCCCAGGGAGCCGATGATGAAGACCCCGGTGAGGCCGGCGATGATCAGGCCCTTGCCCTGTTCCGCACTGAAGGTGTCCCGCAGGGCCGTCGCACCGATCCGCTGCTTGGCCGCACCCCAGACCGCGATCCCGAGGCAGAGCAGGATGGCCACGGCCATCACCACCTCGATCATCACCTTGGCCTCGTTGCCCAGGCTGCCGAAGGGACCCCAGTCCGGAGCGATCCCGCCGATGATGGTGTTGATGTCTCCCTTGTCGGCCGCAAAGAGCATGTAAGTCACCGCCCCTGGTGGGTAGTTCCGCAAGGCCTCTGCGGTGTGCAGAGGTCAGGTCTCATTCTCGCCGACAACGTCGCGGTCGTATGTCGACTTGACGTCATTGACTGGCGGGTTTCGTACGAATACCTCGTACGGTCACTCTGTGTATCACGGCAGGTCACGCCGGGCAACGAGGCCTGAGCGGAACCTGTCGTGTGGTTCCGTCGTTGACCCTCTTTACGGCCTGGCACGGTTTCTGACGGCTGGTCGGGTGAGGAGTCGAGACGATGTTCTCACGGGCGGCAGGAAGAGGGGCCCCGGCATGGGTTGCCGGGGCCCCTGATGCGGGCGGTCCGGTGGTTGCCCGGACAGGGAAAACGGGCCGCGGCCGGATGCCGTGGCCCGTCTTCCTTTCCTTGCCGCCGAAGGGACCCCACGTCCCCCTCAGATGGCGGCTCCCCGTGACCCGACGGGGTGGTTCACCGCGGTGCTGCTCAGCCCGTGAAGGCGTCCGTGCCCTCGGGGGTGCCCCAGCCGGTGGGGCCGTCGTAGCCCGACTTGGCGGTGCAGAAGTAGCTGGTGGCGCAGGTGCCGTTGTTGCCGCTGGTCACGTCGTTGAGGGCCGAGGTGCCGGCCGCGGCGTACGGGTAGGAGGCGGGGTGGTCGCTGCTGCCCGGGGTGCCGGCCAGGGCGTAGACGCCGGCGATGATCGGGGCCGAGGCGCTGGTGCCGCCGTAGGTGTTCCAGCCGGTGCCGTCGGAGCCGTAGGTGTCGTAGACGGAGACACCGGTGGCCGGGTCGGCGACGGCCGAGACGTCGGCGATCATGCGCTTGGTGCAGCCGGTGTCGGTCTGCCAGCTGGGCTTGGCGTCGTACGCGGAGCAGCCCGAGCCGGTGCCCTCGGTACTGCTGGTCTTCCAGACGCTCTCGGTCCAGCCGCGGCTGTTGGAGGAGGTCTTGAGGGCGGTGCCGCCGACGGCGGTGACGTACTTGGAGCCGGCCGGGTACTCGGCGCCGTAGGCCTCGTCGCCCGCGCTGACGGTGATGGCGACGCCCGGGTGGTTGAAGTACGAGGAGTCGTACGAGGTGTCGGAGGAGGACTCCGAGCCGCCGTAGCTGTTCGACACGAACTTGGCGCCGAGCTTGACGGCCTCGTTCACGGCGGTGCCCAGGTTGGCCATGCTCGACGACTTGGCCTCGACGAGCAGGATGTTGCAGTTCGGGCAGACGGCGGAGGCCATGTCGAGGTCGAGCGAGATCTCACCGGCCCAGCCGCTGTCCGCGGTGGGGAGGGAGGTCGTGGAGCCGGTCTGGCTGACCTTCTTGAAACAGCCGTTGTCGGTGGTGCAGTCCGACAGGCCGTAGTGGGAGCGGTAGGTGGCCAGGTCCGCCTCGGCGTTCGGGTCGTCGTACGCGTCGACGATCGCGATGGTCTCGCCGGAGCCGTTGGAGGAGGCGGCGGAGGCCAGGCCGTAGGCGCTCCGGAGGTCGCTCGGGCCGTACCCGGTCGGGGAGGCGGACGAGGCCTTCGGGGAGATGGTCCGGGGCGCGAGGCCCTTCTTGGCGGCCTGCTCCTCCTGGAAGGCGGTCGTGCCGCTGGTCACGCGCAGCGCGTGGCAGGACGCGTAGCCCTTCTTCGGGGTCGCGTCACATGCGTTGGCGTAGTGCACATGGGCCTTGGCGACCTGGGCGGCGACGGCCTGGGCGCTCACGGTCTTCGTGGCCGTGGGGGTGGCCGCGTCCGCGTGGGCGGCGGTGCCGAGGCCGGCGAGGAGCAGCGCGGTGGCGGCCGCGGCGGCTGAGCCGACACGGCGCCATCTGCCGCGTATGTGGGGGGTGGTGGGGGTGGGCGTACGCAACGTACAGCCTCCTGTGAGTGAGTGACAGAGGCCTGCGGGTGGGGGCCACCGGCGTGGTTGCCGGCGGGGGCGGCGGCCCGCGACGACCATCGCTTGTTGAGTACGCGACAACAAGGCGCCTTGCGGAATCCTGACTTCCGCGTTACCGAAGGGGGTTGCGGGCTTACTGGTCGATAACTCTGTGCTGGAACTGTGCTGGCTGGGGCTTGACCCGTGGCGCAGGACGCGCAAAGGCGCGCCGGCCTGCGGGTCACCTGGGCCTGAGGCCGTGCAGCAGGTGGTGCACATGCTCGTCCAGGCCGGACAGGACCTGCTCCGGCGGGATCGAGCCGTTGGCGGCGAAGGCGGCGAGCCCGTGCAGGCTGGAGGCCGCGACGAGGGTGATGCGCTCCGGATCGCCCGCGACGATCTCACCCCGGGCCTGCGCCTCCGCGACCAGCCGCATGAAGGAACCGACGGATCGGTCCACGGCGGCGGAGAGGTGGGCGGAGGCGTCGGGCTCGTGCTTGCGGGTGAACATCAGCTCCAGGAGCGCGGCGTTCTCGACGGCGAACCCCACGTAGGCCTTCGCCAGCCCGGCCAGCCGGGGCTCCAGTGGTGACCCGGGGTCGTCCGCGGACTCCAGGGTCAGGGCCAGGCGCTCGTACCCGGCCATGGCCAGGGCGTCGAGCAGGGCCTGCTTGTCCTTGAAGTGCCGGCCGGGGGCGGCGTGGCTCACCCCGATCTCGCGGGCCAGCTCGCGCAGCGACAGTGCGCCGGCTCCCCGGTCGCGCAGGGTGCGCTCGGCCGCTGCGAGGAGGGCGGCGCGCAGGTCTCCGTGGTGGTAGGGGCGGCTTTCGGGCATGCGGACCATCGTATCCGGATGTAGTCGGCGGCAGCATTGTTGACGGCGTCACCATTGTTGTCGTTGACAGCATTGTTGTCGCCGCCTACATTGGCGGCATGGCTGACAAGACCGACGCGCCCAAGGCGCGCACATGGAACGCGACCCACCTCCCCGACCTCTCCGGCCGCACCGCCGTCATCACCGGCGCCAACAGCGGCATCGGTTTCACCGCCGCCGACGCGCTGGCCCGCGCGGGCGCGCACGTGGTGTTCGCCGTACGGGACCTCGCGCGGGGCGGCGCCGCGGCGGCGAGGGTGGGCGGCAGCACCGAGGTGCGCCGTCTGGATCTGGCGGACCTGGACTCCGTACGGGAGTTCGCCGCCTCCTGGGACCGCCCGCTGGACCTGCTGATCAACAACGCGGGCGTGATGATGCTGCCGGAGCAGCGCACCAAGGACGGCTTCGAGATGCAGTTCGGCACGAACCACCTCGGGCACTTCGCGCTGACGAACCTGCTGCTGCCGTACGTCACGGACCGGGTCGTGACGGTGTCCTCGGGGGCCCACCGGCTCGGTGACCGCAGGATCCACTTCGACGACCCGAACCTCACCGGGAAGTACACCCCGCAGCGCGCCTACTCCCAGTCCAAGCTGGCGAACCTCCTGTTCACCCTGGAACTCCAGCGGCGCCTGGCCGAGTCCGGCTCCCCCGTCCGCGCCCTCGCGGCCCACCCCGGCTGGGCGGCCACCAATCTCCAGGGCCACACCGCGAACCCCGTCGCCCGCGTCGTCATGCAGGTCGGCAACCGTTTCCTGGCCCAGGACGACAAGGCCGGCGCCCTCCCCACCCTCTACGCCGCGACCCAGGACCTCCCCGGCGCGAGCTATGTGGGCCCCGACGGCCTGGGGGAGATGCGGGGCGCTCCGACGCTGGTCGGCCGCACCACGGCGGCGAGCGATCCGGAGGCGGCGCGGAGGCTGTGGGCGCTGTCGGAGGAGCTGACCGGGACCGAGTGGAGGCTCACTGCGGCGGCGAGTCCGGCCGGGGCGGAGGGGGCACGCTAGGCCCCGTCCAGCCCGGCGGCCTGGTCGAATCCTCCTGCCCGTTGGGTCCGTGCCCGACTGGGTCTATCGTCAGAATCCTGGGGTCAGGACGAGGAGGACAGCCGGTGATGCCGCAGGACGAGGCCGTGATCGGCTGCATGGGGAAAGTACTCATCGGAACCCGCGGATCCGCGGGCCCCGGCGAGGTCCTGGTGCGGGTCAGAGGCGGCTCCGAGACCTTCCTCGCCTGGTCCGAGGATCCCCTGCCCACAGGTGCCACGGTGCTCGTGATCGAATCACGTGGATGCCGAGAGGTCGGCGTCATCGAGTGGGTGGATCCATTGGACGCGCTCGGCGGTGACGCCGCCGGCGCCGGCTGAGGAGTACAAGCATGTTCGGATACCGCGTTCCCGCTCCCGACGAGGCGATGCTGATCTCGGGGGGCCGGCGGGGACTGGGGGGCGCGCCGTTCCGAGTGGTGACGGGGCACGGCAAGTTCGTGCTTCCCGTCTTCCGTAAGACCCGTTTCCTGACGCTGTCGATGTGCGAGGCCGAGGTCACCGAGACCTGTGTGACCAGGCAGGGCATCTCGCTGCACGTCCGCGCGGTCATCGCCTTCAAGGTCGGCAACGACCACGAGAGCATCATCAACGCGGGCCAGCGGTTCCTCTCCGACCAGGAGCAGATGTCGGTGCTGACCGGCCGCATCTTCGCCGGCCACCTGCGGGCCATCATCGGCTCGATGACGGTCGAGGAGATCGTCACCGAGCGGCAGAAGCTCGCCGCGGAGGTCCTGGACACCTCGAAGACGGAGATGGCGAAGATCGGTCTGATCGTGGACTCGCTGCAGATCCAGTCGATCGACGACGGCGACACCGGGTACATCGACGCGATGTCCGCGCCGCACAAGGCGGCGATCCAGCGTCAGGCGCAGATCGCCCAGGCGCAGGCCACCCAGGCCTCGGTCGAGGCGGAGCAGGCGGCGGCCCGCAAGCAGGCCGAGTACGCGCGGCAGACCGCCATCGTGAAGGCGGAGTACTCGGCCGAGGTGGACCGCGCCGAGGCGGAGGCCGCGCAGGCCGGACCGCTGGCGCAGGCGCACGCCCAGCAGGAGGTGCTCGCCGCCCAGACGGAACTGGCCCAGCGTCAGGCCAAGCTGCGCCAGCAGCAGTTGGTGGCCGAGGTCGTGAAGCCGGCCGAGGCCGAGGCCGAGCGGGTCAGGATCCTCGCCGCCGCCGAGGCGCAGCGGATGAAGATCCAGGCGGAGGCGGCGGCCTCGTACGACCGGGTCGCGCTCGACCGGATGCTGATCGACCAGCTCCCGCAGATCGTGAAGGAGGCGGCCGGCGGCCTCGCCGGCGCCAACGTCAACGTCCTCAACGGCGCGGACGGCCTCGGCGAGATCGCCGCCGGTCTGGTGTCCCAGGGCCTGACCATCCTCGACTCGGTACGGCAGAACCTGAACGGCCAGGACACCGACGGCCGCCGCCCCGAGGAGAGCAGGGGCGACGGTCTGATCCAGCTGCCCGCGAGCAAGGGCGCGGGCAGGGAGAAGAAGTCGGACGACGGTCCGGTGGACGTCGACTAGGGTCAGCGGTCCGTCAGGGGGCTGTCAGCGCCTCCGGGCACTCTCGTTCATGGGAACGGCACGGGAACCGGAGGCCGGGAGCAAGGAGAGGTGCCCGGAGCGGTTGATCGGGGACCGACGAGCACGCCTCGAGGTCGGGCCCCCAGGGCCCACGCAGGTTCAAATCCTGCCCTCTCCGCCCGTACGGATCGTCAGCCCACCTTGATGTGCTGGTCCATCCGGTTCGGTGCGCCTCGGCATGTCCCGCCTGGGCGGCCTGACCGAGGCTTCGCCGTGTCGCCGGTCAGAGGTCGAGTACCGCGCGCAGGGCCTCGTCGATGCGCGCGATCGCATCGGGCCCGATGTTCCCCGGATAGGCGCCGGGCGGATGCAGAACGATGGCGAGGCAGGCGCCGGAGGTCTCGTCGAGCCCGTCGAGGCTGTCGACGCAGACGGTGCGTCCATCTTGGGTGCCCTTGACCTGCCAGATGTCACCCCTGTTCACCATGCTTCGCCCTCGCCCTCGCCCTCGCCGTCCGGGTCCGGACGGTAACCGGCTGCGGCCAGCTGCTTCGCCGCGTCCAGTGTGAGGCCGAGCATCGCTCCGGTGGGGTCGGGTCTTCTCCGGCGAGAGTGCGACAGGGACTGCTCACAGGAAAATCTCAGTTAAGTCGGGGTCGGTTTCTCACCTTCGTGGGAGAGAGTGGGGCCCGATGAAGCGCATCTCACGCCTCTGGCTCTCCTCGCGCCCCGCCCTGGGATGCGCCATGGTGACGCTCGCTCTGACCTCGGCGTCCGTGGCCGCCGCCGACGACGGGCCGGGACCCTTCGGGGTCACCGCAGCCACCGTCGCGACGCGGCACAGCGTGCGGATCGGTGCGGTGTTCAACGTGGACCGGGCCGGCAAGCCGGCCGGCGGGCACTTCTGCACCGCCTCGGTCGTGCACAGCCCGCAGCACGACCTCATCGTCACCGCCGCGCACTGCGTGGGCGCCGATGAAGGAGATCTCGTGTTCGCGCCCGGGTACCGGGAGGGGCAGGCGCCCTTCGGGGTCTGGAAGGTGGGGAAGCGGTTCATGCTCGACGGGTGGGCCAAGGAGGAGGACGAGGACAGTGACGTCGCCTTCGCCGTTGTCGATGAGCTGGGCGGGAAGCGGGTCGAGGACGTCGTCGGCGGGAATCGGATGGCCACCGGGACGACCACCGGTGCCACCGCCGTGACCGTCACCGGGTATCCGGACTCGCGCGAGGTGCCCATCAGCTGCACCAACAAGCCGTCCCTGCACAGCCGTACGCAACAGCGGATCGACTGCCCGGAGTTCACCAGCGGCACCAGCGGCAGTCCCTGGATCAACGGCGACCAGCAGGTGGTCGGGGTGCTCGGGGGGCATGAGAAGGGCGGCGCCACCGCGGACACCTCCTACAGCGTGGTGCTGGGCGCCGAAGCGGCCGAGTTGTACAAGGACGCGACAGCGGGTTCCTGAGCCCCGCACGTCTGCGAGGAGCCGGGTCGGCGGCCCGCCGTCACCGGCGCGGACTCCGCAGGGGCTGCCGGGTTGGAACGGTTTTCGACTGGACAGGGTCTGACCAGGGCCGGTTACGACCGGCTCCGGGGCCTGCGGCCGTACACTGACGTCCGGCGTACTCCCGGGCGGCGAGGGGCGGTTGACGGTGCGTAAGGCATGGATCGCGGCGGGGGCCGGTGTCGGCGCCGGGCTCGCGTTCGTGATGCTGCTCGTCGTCGGCGTGTACGTCGTCGCCGGGAACCTCGTCAACAGCGTCACCGCGGGCAGCCGCGGGCTCGCCAAGGGGGCCGTGCCGGCCGCCTACAAGCAGCTCGTGCAGCAGTGGGGCAACCTGTGTCCCGCGCTCAGTCCGGCCCTGCTCGCCGCCCAGCTGTACCAGGAGAGCGGCTGGAATCCGACGGTCGTCAGCCCCGCCGACGCGCGGGGCATCGCCCAGTTCATCCCGAGCACCTGGGCGACGCACGGCATCGACGGCAACGGCGACGGCAAGCGCGACATCTGGGACCCGGACGACGCGATTCCATCGGCCGCGTCGTACGACTGCGAACTGGCCAAGTACGTCAAGGACGTTCCCGGCAACGTCTCCGACAACATGCTCGCCGCCTACAACGCGGGTGCCTACCGCGTCATAAAGGCGAACGGTGTGCCGGCCATCAGCGAGACGCAGAACTACGTTCAGCGCATCCGCAGCCTGGAGAAGAGCTTCGCCGCACCGGTCACCCGGATCGACCCCACCCGGCAGGCGGCGGGCGCCATCGCCTTCGCCCAGAGCAGGCTCGGCACGCCCTATCTGTGGGGCGGCAACGGCACGGCCGACCAGGGCGGACGCTTCGACTGCTCGGGATTGACCAAGGCCGCGTACGAGAAGGTCGGCATCACCCTGCCCCGGGTCGCCAACGACCAGTACAACGCGGGCCCGCACCCCTCGCGGGACCAACTGCTCCCCGGCGACCTCGTCTTCTTCTCCGACAACCTCACCGACTCGCGGGCCATCCGGCACGTGGGGATCTACGTGGGCGGCGGGTACATGATCGACGCGCCGCGCACGGGCGCCGTGATCCGGTTCGACCCGATCGACACCCCGGACTACTTCGGCGCCACACGGGTCACCGAGGATGGCGCAAAAGCGCTGCCCACGAAGGTGTGAACCGAGCGTGAACCTGGCCCCTGAGCTGCAGCGATGAGTCTCTCTTCGATAACGTCTGCGTGATCATTCCGTGGAGAGTGGAACGTATTGGTGGGGGCCGTGCGTTCCTGTTGACGTAGCCGAGCGGACGTCAGTGCGGCAGTGCAGCGGAAGCGGATCTACGCGCCACGGGGGGATGGAGCGACGCACACGAGGTGCGTCCGGGAAGACGACGAAGGGGCCACAGCACCATGGCTGTACTCGCCGAATCCGGATCGAACCCCGACGTCGACCTGCTCTACGACATCAACGGCCTGGCCAAGGACGCGCCGCACTGGTTCGACCGGGCCATGGAGTTCGTGGGCGAGTACGGACTGCCGGTCGCGATGGTGCTGCTCGTGCTGTGGTGCTGGTGGTCGGTGCGCCGCCGGGCCGACGAGGACGCCGCGTCCTCCGTCGCCGCGCTGGTGTGGGCCCCGCTCGCGGCGGCCGTCGCGGTCCTGGTGAACGTACCGATCCGGGGCTTCGTCGAACGCCCCCGCCCGTTCGTCGACCACCGGGGTCTGGAAGTCCTCGTCTCCGGCAAGACCGACTTCTCCTTCGTCAGCGACCACGCGACGATCACCATGGCGATCGGCGTCGGCCTGTTCATCGCCAACCGCCGCTTCGGCATCGCGGGCATCGGCCTGGCGCTGCTGGAGGGCTTCTGCCGGGTGTACATGGGCGTGCACTACCCGACGGACGTGGTCGGAGGATTCGCGCTGGGCACGGCGGTCGCGCTTCTGCTGTCGCCTCTGGCCATGGCCCTGCTGACTCCGCTGATGAAGGCGGTGGAGCGGTCGCCGCGGGCGGGCTGGATCGTCCGGCGGCGACCGGCGTCAGGTGAACAGCACGACGCGTTGGTTCCCGGCACGCGGAAGTCTCTGGAGTCCGAGGAGAAGGATCTGGCCGCGTAGCGCACCTGAGCGGCACGGGGAACTGCGCGACCGGCCCCCACGCGCCCGCGGGTCTCCTGCGACTCCTTACAACCCCTGCGCGTAGGAGAAGAACCTCTCCGGGTCGTACTGCTTCTTCACCTTGCCGAGGCGGGTCGCCGCATCGCCGTAGTACGCCTTGCGCCAGTTCGTCAGCGTCGGGTCCGTGTAGTTCTGGTAGGCGGCGCCGGATGCGTACGGCTGCATCGCCTTGTGGGCCGACGTCAGCCAGGACTGGGCCGTGCCGCCGGAGGCCCCCGCGCCCCAGGACGCGATGTACTGCGCCAGCATGCGGGAGCGGCGGTGGACGAAGGCCGTCGCCGTGGGGGAGACGCGGTTGACCGCGCCGCCGAGGGCCGTGAAGGCGATGCTGCCCGCGCCGCCCCGGACGGAACCGATCTGCTTGAGCAGGGTCTGGATGCCCGCCGCGGAGAGGGAGCGGTCGAAGAAGTCGGAGCGGGCCGCGTAGGTCTCCCGGCCCAGGCGGCCCTGGGAGGAGCGGCCGGGGGTGGAGCCCGGGAGGTGGCACTGGGCGTCGGTGGAGAACGAGGAGCAGCCGGCGTAGATCTCCATCGCCTCCTCGTAGCCCCGGCGACGCAGGGACACGGACCGGGCGTTGGCGCCCGCCTTGTGCGCCAGCTGGTCCACCGCGTTCTGCAGTTCGCCGTAGGTGCCGAGGGAGAAGCAGGCCACGGAGATCGTCGGGGTGCCGCCCGGGGTGTTCGCCAGGTGGAGGGAGGACCAGATCTCGTCGGGCTGGGAGGGACCCCACTCCTGCCAGGCCTTGATCACCGCGGCCGCCTTGGACCAGGACCACGTCATGTACGCGGTCACCGCCTGGGGTGCCGGGTGGGTCTTGAACTGCAGCTCGGTGACGACGCCGAAGTTGCCGTTGCCCGCGCCGCGCAGCGCCCAGAAGAGATCGGAGTGGGTCGTGGCGTTCGCCGTGACCTGGGTGCCGTCCGCCGTGATCACCGTGGCCTGGGTGAGGCTGTCGCAGGTCAGGCCGTAGGCGCGGGAGGCGACACCGTGGCCGCCGCCGAGGACCAGGCCGGAGACACCGACCGTGGGGCAGGAGCCCGCGGGTATGGTCACGCCCTTCGCGCCCAGCGCCCGGTAGACGTCGATCAGCTTGGAGCCGGCGCCGACCACGGCCGTCCCGCCGCTCGCGCGGACCCGGTTCAGCTTGGACACGTCGAGGATGAGCCGGTTGTCGCCCGAGGAGTAGCCGGCGTAGGAGTGGCCGCCGTTGCGTATCGACACCCGTATCCGGTGGGCGTGGGCGTACGCCAGGGTCGTACGGATGTCGTCGGCGTGGGAGACGTAGGCGACCGCGGCCGGCTTCAGGCCGTCGAAGCGGGTGTTGTACAGCTGGTGGGCCGTCTTCCAGGCCGCGTCCCCGGGGCGCACCAGGGGGCCGTCCAGGTCGCGGGCGAGCGCCGTCCAGTTCGCGGCGGCGGCCGCGGTGGTGGTCTTCAGCGCCGTACCTGAGGATGAGAGCGTGTTCGCCGAGGATCCGGCGGAGGTGCCGGAGCCAGCACTGCACCCGGTCAGCGCGGTCGCCGCCAGTGCGGCTGCGCCGCCCGAGATGAACGTACGCCGTTCCATGTTCGTCGCCTTTCCTCGGCTCTCCTGGAACGAGACGACGTCATGCGTACAAGGGTTCCCACCGACAGGAGAACGACCGTCGAAAGCGGGTTCGCACCGCCCTGTTGTCGGAACCTCCACGTGCCCTCCCCGTAAGCATTCCGTGACCTTACCGGGCCGATGGCAGGGGTTCACCCCCCGTTCACTTCCGACCATCGGTCGCTTCATCTGATCTGCCTAATTTCGGCCGTACCCGGTGCGGAGTGCGGCGTTAGAGCACTCTCGCGCTCACTACCTCGCACGCCGCCCACTGCGGCGGCTCCTGGAAGGAACTCCCGAAAGTGAAGCTTCAGCGCAAGAACCGGCTGCGCGCCCTCTCTCTCGGTGCTGTCGCCGTCTCCGGCGCCCTGGCCCTGACGGCGTGCGGCTCCGACGACAACGGCAACAACAACTCGGGCGGCAAGTCGACGGCCTCGGCCAGCGCGGGCTCCATCAAGTGCGACGACGCCAAGGGGCAGCTGCTTGCCGACGGCTCGTCCGCGCAGAAGAACGCGATCGACGCCTGGGTCAAGGCCTTCTCGCAGGCCTGTGGCGTGCAGATCAACTACAAGGGTGCCGGTTCCGGCGCCGGTGTGACCTCCTTCAACCAGGGCCAGATCGCGTTCGCCGGCTCGGACTCCGCGCTCAAGCCCGACGAGGTCACCGCCTCCAAGCAGGTCTGCAAGGGCGGCCAGGGCATCGACCTCCCGATGGTCGGCGGCCCGATCGCCCTCGGCTACAACGTCCCGGGTGTCGACAACCTGGTCCTGGACGCCCCGACGCTCGCCAAGATCTTCGACGGCAAGATCAAGAACTGGAACGACCCGGCGATCGCCGCGCTGAACAAGGGCGCGAAGCTCCCCGACCTGAAGATCCAGGCCTTCCACCGCTCCGAGGACTCCGGTACCACGGACAACTTCACCAAGTACCTGATCGCCACCACCCCGGACAACTGGAAGTACTCCGGCGGCAAGGCCTGGCAGGCCAAGGGCGGCCAGGCGGCCTCCGGCTCCGCCGGTGTGGCCCAGGGCGTCAAGCAGAACTCCGGCGCGATCGGCTACTTCGAGCTGTCCTACGCCAAGGACATGAACACCGTCGCCGTCGCCACCGGCGCCAAGACCCCGGTGAAGCCGTCCACCGAGTCCGCCACCGCGGACATCGCGGCCGCCAAGGTCGTCGGCACGGGCAGCGACCTCACCCTGAAGCTCGACTACAAGACGAAGGCCGAGGGCGCCTACCCGCTGACCCTGGTCACGTACGAGATCGTCTGTGACAAGGGCAACAAGGCGGACACCCTGGCCGCCACGAAGGCCTTCCTGACCTACATCGCCAGCGAGGACGGTCAGAAGGTCCTGTCGGAGAACGACTACGCGCCGATCCCCGACGAGATCATCGCCAAGGTCCGCACCACCGTTGCCGGCCTGAGCTGACCTGATCCGAGAGTGCGGCCCGGTTCCTCCGTGACCCGGGCCGCACCGTCCGGTGCACCGCCGCCCGGAGCCGTCCACCCGAGAGGGAGCGGCTCCACCGAGCCGCTCACCCCGCGGCTCCGCAGACCGGAGACTCCTGATGGACATATCGACGCAGACAACTGACGCATCTCCACCCACGCCCGAGCCGGTCGTGGCCCTGAAGCGCAACGCCCGCGGTGCGACCCGCCCCGGCGACCGCATCTTCCTCGGCCTGTCCCGTGGCTCCGGCATTCTGCTGCTGGTGATCATGGCCGCGATCGCGGTCTTCCTCACCTACCGTGCCTCGCTGGCGATCAGCAAGGACCACGGAAACTTCCTGACCACGTTCGAGTGGAACACCAACCTCACGCCGCCGAGCTTCGGTATCGCGGTGCTGGCCTTCGGCACGGTGGTCTCCTCGATCATCGCCATGGCCCTCGCGGTCCCGGTCGCCGTCGCGATCGCGCTGTTCCTCACGCACTACGCCCCGCGCAAGCTGAGCGGTCCCATCGCCTACGTGATCGACCTGCTCGCCGCGGTGCCCTCCATCGTCTACGGCCTGTGGGGCGCCCTGATCCTCGTCCCGCACATGCAGGGCCTGTACGGCTGGCTGAACGACTACCTCGGCTGGACCGGCATCTTCTCGTGGGAGGGCGGCGCCCCCCGCGCAATGCTCACCGTCGGCATCCTGCTGGCGATCATGATCCTTCCGATCATCACCAACGTGAGCCGCGAGGTCTTCCGCCAGGTTCCGCGGATGCACGAGGAGGCCGCCCTGGCCCTCGGCGCCACCCGCTGGGAAGTCGTCCGCATGTCGGTGCTGCCCTTCGGCCGCTCCGGCGTGATCTCCGCCTCGATGCTCGGCCTCGGCCGCGCCCTCGGCGAGACCATGGCCGTGGCCACCGTGCTCTCCCCGAGCTACGACATCCAGACCAGCCTGCTCGACCCGGGCGGCGGCACCTTCGCCCAGAACATCGCCAGCAAGTTCGGTGAGGCCACCGAGCAGGGCCGGGACGCGCTCATCGCCTCCGGTCTCGTGCTCTTCGTCATCACCCTGCTGGTCAACGGCGCGGCCCGTGCGATCATCGCCCGCCGCAAGGAGTACTCGGGGGCCAACGCATGAGCACCGCAGCCGTCAGCCACAAGCGCTCCAGCACCCTGCGCGCCGCCAGCCTCCCGAAGTGGTCCCCGTGGGCCATCGCCGCCGGCTCGCTCGGCCTCGGTATCGGCATCAGCTTCGCCGCCGACCTGCACAGCAAGATCCAGTGGGGTCTGATCGCCGCGGCCCTCTTCATCCTCGGCACCTACGGCATCGCCGCCCGCGTGGAGGGCCGCCGGCAGGCCAAGGACCGGGTCGCCACCTCCCTCGTCTGGGTCTCCTTCCTGATCGCCCTCGTCCCGCTGGTCTCCCTGGTCTGGGTGACCATCTCGCGCGGCGTGAAGGTCCTGAACGTCTACTTCCTCACCCACTCCATGGGTGTCGTCGCCGACTCCGAGCCGGGCGGCGGCATCTACCACGCCATCATCGGCAGCCTGGAGCAGGTCGGCCTCGCCACGCTGATCGGCGCCCCGATCGGCGTGATGACCGCGGTCTACCTGGTCGAGTACGGGCGTGGCCGCCTCGCGTCGGCGGTCACCTTCTTCGTCGACGTCATGACGGGCATCCCGTCGATCGTCGCGGGCCTGTTCATCCTCAGCCTCATGCTCATCTTCGACATGCAGCCGTTCGGCTTCGCCGGTTCGCTGGCCCTGGCCATCCTGATGATGCCGGTCGTCGTGCGCTCCACCGAGGAGATGCTCAAGCTCGTCCCGAACGAACTGCGCGAGGCCTCGCTGGCGCTCGGTGTGCCGAAGTGGCGGACCATCCTGAAGGTCGTCCTGCCGACCTCCATCGGCGGCATCACCACGGGCATCATGCTCTCCATCGCCCGCATCGCGGGCGAGACCGCGCCGGTGCTGCTGCTGGTGTTCGGCAACCCGTTCATCAACAACAACCCCTTCGAGGGTGCGCAGGCGTCGCTGCCGCTGTACATCTATCAGCAGTACTCCCAGAGCGCGGGTGCCAACGCGGCGTACGACCGTGCATGGGCGGCGTCCCTCACGCTGATCGCCTTCGTGATGATCCTGAACCTGGTGGCCCGCGGCATCGCCCGCTGGAAGGCCCCCAAGGCCGGTCGCTAGAGCATCAATGTGCGGCTACCGCCGCGTAGCGGCCCATCGGCGACCGACCAAGACTTATCTGGAAGTGAAGTAGACATGGCCAAGCGAATCGACGTAAGCGGACTCACCGCCTACTACGGCTCCCACAAGGCGATCGAAGACATCTCGATGACCGTCGAGCCCCGCTCGGTGACGGCGTTCATCGGCCCGTCCGGCTGCGGGAAGTCGACGTTCCTGCGCACGCTGAACCGTATGCACGAGGTCACGCCCGGTGGCCGCGTCGAGGGCAAGGTGCTCCTGGACGACGAGGACCTCTACGGCGCAGGTGTCGACCCGGTGTCCGTCCGCCGCGAGGTGGGCATGGTCTTCCAGCGCCCGAACCCGTTCCCGACGATGTCGATCTTCGAGAACGTGGCGGCGGGGCTGCGGCTGAACGGCAGCTACAAGAAGGCCGAGCTGAACGAGGTCGTCGAGAAGTCCCTCAAGGGCGCGAACCTCTGGAACGAGGTGAAGGACCGCCTGAACAAGCCGGGCTCCGGCCTCTCCGGTGGTCAGCAGCAGCGTCTGTGCATAGCCCGTGCCATCGCGGTCGAGCCGAAGGTCCTGCTCATGGACGAGCCCTGCTCGGCCCTGGACCCGATCTCGACCCTCGCCATCGAGGACCTGATCGGTGAGCTGAAGGAGCGGTTCACGATCGTCATCGTGACGCACAACATGCAGCAGGCGGCGCGTGTCTCGGACCGGACGGCGTTCTTCAACCTTGCTGCGGTGGGCCAGCCCGGCCGCCTCATCGAGATCGACGACACCGAGCGGATCTTCTCGAACCCCTCGGTCCAGGCCACGGAGGACTACATCTCCGGCCGCTTCGGCTGAGCCGGCCTCCACTGAACCCCTCGCGGTGCTGCATGGCGGTGCCACCGCGAGGACGCAAAAGGGCCCGCCCCTGGCTCCCGGGGGCGGGCCCCTTGCTTTTGCCTTGACGCCGATTCCGGGGGCTCCGCGCCCCCAGCCCCGCCGGGGCCAAGCGAACACCCACCCCTCTTGTCCGGCTTCTCAGCCGACCGAGACGGGTGGGTGTGGCGGAGCGAAGAGCCCCCTGGCGTGGCGGCTACAGGACCGTCAGGTTGAGGAGGCCGAAGGCCAGGGCCGCTACCAGGCCCGCTGCCGGCATCGTGATGAACCAGCCGAGGACGATGTTCTTGGCCACGCCCCAGCGGACGGCGTTCACTCGCTTCGTCGCGCCCACGCCCATGATCGCGGACGTGATCACATGGGTCGTGGAGATCGGCGCCTTGAAGAGGAACGCCGTGGTGAACATGATCGACGCGCCCGTCGTCTCGGCTGCGAAGCCCTGCGGCGGGTCCAGCTCAATGATCTTGCGGCCCAGGGTGCGCATGATGCGCCAGCCGCCTGCGTAGGTGCCGAGCGAGAGCATGACCGCGCAGACGATCTTCACCCAGACCGGGATCGGGTCGCCGTACGTCTCATGGCCGGAAATCACCAGTGCCATGACCACCACACCCATGGTCTTCTGGGCGTCCTGGAGGCCGTGCCCGAGGGCCATGCCGGCCGCGGAGACGGTCTGCGCTATACGGAAGCCGCGCTTGGCCTTGTGCGGGTTGGACCGGCGGAACAGCCACAGGATCGCCGTCATGACCAGGTAGCCGACGATCAGGCCCACGACCGGCGACACGAACATCGGGATGATGACCTTGTCGATGACGCCGTCCCAGAGGACCTGTGTGCCGCCCGCGAGAGCCGCTCCGACCAGGCCGCCGAAGAGGGCGTGGGAGGACGAGGAGGGCAGGCCGAAGTACCAGGTGATCAGGTTCCAGACGATGGCCCCGAGCAGGGCGGCGAAGAGGATCCCCATGCCCTTGGAGCCCTGGGGCGTCTCGATCAGGCCCTCGCTGACGGTCTTGGCGACCCCGGAGCCCAGGAAGGCACCCGCGAGGTTCATCACGGCGGCCATGGCGAGAGCCGCCCGCGGGGTCAGCGCGCGCGTGGAAACCGACGTCGCGATCGCGTTCGCGGAGTCGTGGAAACCGTTCGTGTACGTGAAGAAGAGCGCGACCGCGACGGTCACGATGAGAGCGAAGGTGTCCATCGACGCCTCAGGACTCCTTGACGGCGATGGTCTCCACCGTGTTCGCCACGTGCTCGAACGCGTCCGCCGCCTCTTCCAGGACGTCCACGATCTGCTTGAGCTTGAGCACCTCGATCGCGTCGTACTTGCCGTTGAAGAGGTGGGCCAGCAGTTTGCGGTGGATCTGGTCCGCCTGGTTCTCCAGACGGTTCACCTCGATCCAGTACTCGGTGAGGTTGTCCAGCGTGCGCAGGTGGGGCATCGCCTCCGCCGTCAGCTCGGCGGCCCGTGCCAGCACCTCGATCTGCTGCTCGACGCCCTTCGGCAGTTCCTCGATGTTGTAGAGGACGACCAGGTCGACGGCCTCCTCCATGAAGTCCATGATGTCGTCGAGGGACCCGGCGAGGGTGTAGATGTCCTCGCGGTCGAACGGCGTGATGAACGAGGAGTTCAGCTGGTGGAAGATCGCGTGCGTGGCGTCGTCACCTGCGTGTTCCGCGGCCCGCATACGCTCTGCGATCTCGGCCCGGGCAGACGCGTCCGCCCCGAGCAGTTCCATCAGGAGTTTCGAGCCGGTGACGATGTTGTCCGCGGATGCGGCGAACATGTCATAGAAGCTCGTCTCCCTGGGGGTCAGACGAAAGCGCACGTGGGGTCCTCGGGGTGCTTCGGTTTCGGTCAGGCTGATGCTAGGCGCATCATCCAGCCACGGCTATCGGGCCGTCCCCCAGTGTCGCCCATCGGGCACGGTGATCAGCACAGGGGCGTACCAAGGGCCCCTTACCCAGCAAAATTCGTTACCATATACCCACCAGGGGTATATATCCGCAGTTCGTCCCGAGATGGAGGCCCGCGATGACGACGACCGAGGCCGGCGCCACGCACGGTTACCACAAGCAGAAGGACGAGCACCTCAAGCGGCTGCGCCGGATCGAGGGCCAGATCCGCGGCCTGCAGCGCATGGTCGAGGAGGACACCTACTGCATCGACATACTCACGCAGGTCTCCGCTTCCACCAAGGCCCTGCAGTCCTTCGCCCTCCAGTTGCTGGAGGAGCACCTGCGGCACTGTGTCGCGGACGCGGCCCTCAAGGGCGGCGACGAGATCGACGCGAAGGTGGACGAGGCCACGAAGGCGATCGGCCGGCTCCTGCGCACCTGATCGCCCGGGCCGCGGAGGCGGGCCGTCCGGGACGGCCGTCTCAGACCTCGGCGGCTTCCCGCTCCTCGGTCACCCGCAGCACCTGGTCGATGCTCTCCATGCTCAGCCGGTCCTCGGCGGCCGAGGCGGCGATGATCAGCTCTCCGCACAGCTCGATCTCGGCGAGGGCCACGTGGTCCTGAACTGCCGTACCGCCGACCGGAGCCACGTGCATCACCTCTTCTCTGCCGTCACCGACTTCCTAGAGTAGGGAGCGGTCTACACGCCGCGCATGGCACGGACGGGCTAGTTCGGGGGTGGTGTCCCGGACTAGTGCGGTGGCTGGTTTCCGGCCCCGCTCTCGGCGATGCGGCCCGCGTAGATGTCCTTCGGACTCGGCAGGCGCACGTCCACGGGGGTGCCGAAGTCGTACAGCAGGGTGGTCGAGGCGACCGCCACGGCGGCGTTCTCCCGGCCGTTGACGAAGCTGAAGTGCTGGCGCAGCTTGCGGATGCGGCCCTGGTCGTCCAGGTAGGCGTCGAACGGAACCTCGGCCGTGGCGAACCCTTTCGCCGCCGCTGCCAGGGACGCCCGGTCGTCCGCCGAGGCGTGTTGCGACGCGTCGGACAGATCGGCCGTGCCCCGGTAGTGCCGCACCCGGGTCCCGGCGACCTCCGTCCGCCCCACGTACGTCGCCGTACGCGTCCCGCGCAGCACCTCAGCGGCGGCGTACGGGTCCGTCGCGCCGCCCGTGACCAGGTTGCCGTCGGAGAGGCTCGAGGTCTCCACCCGCACCCACTTGTCGGCGGGCACTCCCGCGCCCCGGTTCTTCATGAACAGGGCACCGGGGGCGAGGAGTTCGGTGATGGGCCGGTGCTCGGGGGTGCCCGCCGGGTCCTCCGGCAGGACGACGGTCAACTGCCCGAGCCGGTGCCGGTAGTCGTACACGCCCTTGCCGCGGATGGTGACCCGGGTGCCGCCGGTCGCCATCTCCATGGAGGTGGTGGCCTTGGAACTGCCCGCGTCGTGCAGGGTGTCGGCGGCGCGCCGGAGGGTGGCCACCGGGTCGCCGCCCGGGCCGTTCACGCCCTCCGCTGCGGCTCCGCTGGTGGAACACCCCGTGGTGCCCGCCCCGAGCACGACCATGATCCCCACCGCGACGACCGTCCTGCCCGTGCGCCTGTGCTGCCGCCGATCCATCGCCTGCCTACCCCCAGCCGGTACGTCCGTCACTGGCCCCCTGTCGTTTCGGTTAACGACGGGTAGGGAGTGCCGTCACGCGCTGCCGAGGGCTGGGAATGGGCATACAAGCCCTTTATCCGCGGTGTCGGTAACGTTGTCGCCGTGGCAGAGCAGGACGGGCCGGAGCGAGTCCGGCAGGGGCAGGGGCAACACCTCACCACGACGACCGAGCAGGGCCGCTTCTGCGTGGCCCGCTGCACCTGTGGCTGGCGCGGCCCGGCCCGCCGGGCGCGCAGCCAGGCGAGAACGGACGCGGAGGGGCACGCGACGGACCTGTGAGGGGCCCGGCCCCTCCGCTACCGGTGCTCGAATTCCCGGACGAGGGTGTCCACGAGGTCCCGGTCCCGCGGCTGGGTCAGCCGGCTGCGCGCCGCGGCGGGGGAGAGCCACAGGATCCGGTCCACCTCGGCGCTCGGGGTGAAGCCACCCGCGACGGCCTCCGCCGCCCAGTAACGAACCTGCTTGGGACGGCCGTTGGCCAGGTAGCGCATGGTGGGCAGCTCGTTGCCGGGCTCGGCCGTGCAGCCCGTCTCCTCCACGACCTCGCGCAGGGCGCCCGCGAGCGGGTCCTCGCCCTGCTTGAGCTTGCCCTTTGGGTGGGACCAGTCGTCGTACTTCGGCCGGTGGACCAGGCAGACCTCCAGCTCGCCGTCGACCGGCGAGCGGCGCCACAGCACGCAGCCGGCTGCCTGGACGATGGTGTCGTTCACACCGCCTCCTCGGGAGGGTTCAGGGTGCGTTGACCGTCTGTCTCTGCCAGGCCTGCTGGAAGGCGAACCTGGCCGCCTCCACCTCGTGCCGCTGGTCGGCGTGGAGCACGCCGAGCGCGTACGCCGTGGCCGGGGCGATGCGGGGTGTGCGGGCCGCCTGCGCGGCCGCGGCGGCCGCCTCCGAGGCGTCCCGGTGCCGGTTCAGGGCCTGTCCCGCCGCCAGCAGACGCACGTCCACGGGGGCGGTGCCGCCGTAGAGCGTCTCGCGGGCGTAGCGGTGCAGGCGCAGCAGCAGCCGGACCTGGTGCCAGGGGCCGTCCTGGGGGTGCGGGGACGGGTCCGGGGACAGGCCGTGGACCAGGGCCTGCGCGTTGTAGGGGTGGCCCGCGGTGAGCAGCGGGAGGGCGGAGACGGCATCCGTGAGGCGTTCCTCGGCGGCCGCGGCGAGGGGGCGCAGGTCGGTGGCGTGGGCGGTGGGGGTGAGGGGGACTTCGCTGGCGAGTACGGCGACCTTGTCGGCGACCGCGTGGAAGCGGCTGGAGCCCAGGGCCTGGAGAGCCGTGGAGTGGGCGCGGGTCCGGGCCAGGGTCAGCTGTCGTTCCAGGAGCGCGCCCGCTTTTGCCGCACCTACGGTGAGGCTGCCGCGCTCGGGGGTGGCCGGCGGGCCGGCCGGGCCACCGGAGTTCTCGAGTACCGCTTTCAGCGCGGCGGGCGCCGCCCCGGCGGCACGACCGCCCGCGGCCACGTCCACGACGGCTGCCGTCGTCACGGCCTGTGCGGGCAGCGACGCGGAACCCGACAGCCGGTGCAGGGCCAGGAGCAGGCGTTCCAGGCGGGTCTCGTAGGCGTGTTCCAGGCCCAGCGTGCCGGAGAGCCAGGCCAGTTCGGGGCGCATCTCCTCAGACCAGTCCGTGTCGAGGAGGGGGCGGAAGGTGTGCAGGCTGCCGCTGATCCGGCGGGCCGAGCGGCGCAGGGCCCGGGCCGCGTCGACGGAGTCCTGCGTGCCGCCGTCTCCCGCGCCCGCGTACGCCCGCGCGGGCGTACCTCCGTGGCCGCCGCCCGTCTCGCGGTGCAGGCGCAGCGCGCGCAGGAACTCCGTTGCCTGGGCGCGCAGATAGCCCGCGAGGGCGTCCCCCGTCACCTCCGAGGCCGTGGGGTCCGTCGGGTCAAGGTGTTGCTGTGCCACGCCGGCGCCTCCGGGCGTCTATGAGCATCTCCTGAACGTTGCGCAGGGGCTGTCCGTCGGCGTCGGTCGCGTGCCGGGTCCACTCGCCGTCGGGGCCGAGGTGCCAGGAGGCGGTGCCGTCGGACATGCCGGTGTCGAGCAGCCGGTTCAGGGCTGCCCGGTGGCCGGGGTCGGTGACCCTGACCAGGGCCTCTATCCGGCGGTCGAGGTTGCGGTGCATCATGTCGGCGCTGCCGATCCATACCTCGGGCTCGCCGCCGTTGCCGAAGGCGAACACCCGGGAGTGTTCGAGGAAGCGGCCGAGGATCGAGCGGACCCGGATGTTCTCCGACAGACCCGCGACGCCCGGGCGGACGGCGCAGATGCCCCGCACCCAGACGTCCACCGGTACGCCCGCCTGGGACGCCCGGTAGCAGGCGTCGATGACCGCCTCGTCGACCATCGAGTTGACCTTGATGCGGACGAAGGCCGGACGGCCCGCCTGGTGGTGCTGGACCTCCTTGTCGATCCGCGAGATCAGGCCGTCGCGCAGGGACTTGGGCGCGACGAGGAGGCGGCGGTACGTCTCGCGGCGGGAGTAGCCGGAGAGACGGTTGAAGAGGTCGGAGAGGTCGGCGCCGACCTGCGGGTCGGCCGTCAGCAGGCCCAGGTCCTCGTACAGGCGCGCCGTCTTCGGGTGGTAGTTGCCCGTGCCGACGTGGCTGTAGCGCCGCAGCGTCTCGCCCTCCTGGCGGACCACCAGGGACAGCTTGCAGTGGGTCTTCAGGCCGACCAGGCCGTACACGACGTGGCAGCCGGCCTCCTCCAGCTTGCGCGCCCACTTGATGTTGGCGTGCTCGTCGAAGCGGGCCTTGATCTCGACCAGGACCAGGACCTGCTTGCCGGACTCGGCGGCGTCGATGAGGGCGTCGACTATCGGGGAGTCGCCGGAGGTGCGGTACAGGGTCTGCTTGATGGCGAGGACGTCCGGGTCGCCCGCCGCCTGCTCCAGGAAGGCCTGGACGGAGGTGGAGAAGGAGTCGTACGGGTGGTGCAGCAGCACGTCGCGCGCGCGCAGGGCCGCGAAGATGTCCGGCGCGGACGCCGACTCGACCTCGGCCAGGTCGCGGTGGGTGCCCGCGATGAACTTCGGGTACTTCAGCTCCGGGCGGTCCAGGCCGTGGATGCGGAACAGGCCGGTGAGGTCGAGCGGACCCGGCAGCGGGTACACCTCGGCCTCGGAGATCTTCAGCTCGCGCACGAGCAGGTCCAGCACCTCGCGGTCGATGGACTCCTCGACCTCCAGGCGCACCGGCGGCCCGAAGCGGCGCCGCATGAGCTCCTTCTCCAGGGCCTGGAGCAGGTTCTCCGCGTCGTCCTCCTCGACCTCCAGGTCCTCGTTCCGGGTCAGCCGGAAGGCATGGTGCTCCAGCACCTCCATGCCCGGGAACAGCTCCTCCAGGTGCGCGGCGATGACGTCCTCGATGGGGACGTACCGGCCGGGGCTGCTCTCCAGGAAGCGGGAGAGCAGCGGGGGCACCTTGACGCGGGCGAAGTGCTTGTGGCCGCTGACCGGGTTGCGTACGACGACGGCCAGGTTCAGGGACAGGCCGGAGATGTACGGGAACGGGTGCGCGGGGTCCACCGCCAGCGGGGTGAGGACCGGGAAGATCTGGTGCCGGAAGAGCGTGAAGAGGCGCGCCTGCTCCTTCTCGGCCAGCTCGTTCCAGCGGACCAGGTGGATGCCCTCCTCCGCGAGCGCGGGGGCGACGTCCTCGTGGTAGCAGGCGGCGTGCCGGGCCATCAGCTCGCGGGAGCGGGCCCAGATCATCTCCAGCACCTCGCGGGGCTGGAGGCCGGAGGCGGAACGGGTGGCGACGCCGGTGGCGATGCGGCGCTTCAGACCGGCCACCCGGACCATGAAGAACTCGTCCAGGTTGCTGGCGAAGATCGCGAGGAAGTTCGCGCGCTCCAGCAGGGGCGTGTTCGGGTCCTCGGCCAGCTCCAGAACACGTTCGTTGAACGCGAGCCAGCTGCGCTCCCGGTCGAGGAACCGACCCTGGGGCAGTGGAGCCCCGTCGCCCGGCGACTCCTCGTACGCGTCGAGGTCCGCGTCGATGTCGGGTTCCAGGTCGGAGACGTTCGCCGCGACGGTGTGGGGCCGGTGCGCGGCTATGGAGCCCACGGAGGGCTGGACGTGCTGGATCTCTGCCTGGGTGTCTTGCTGACTCATGACCCCATTCTTCCGCGCCACGGGCGAGACAGGCGCGTCGGAACGTGCGGGCGGGAGCGTCACGGTCCCGTTTCTCGCGGCCCGCTCGGGGGGCGGCGAAGGCTCTGGCACGACGGGGTTCATTGGCTGAGCGTCGCAAGTCTGGCTGAATCGATGGTTACGGCGACATGACGTGCGGGAAATCGAGGGGCGGCCCGAAGAAGTCCTTGACGCGGAAGTGAAGATTCCGTACGCGTGAAAACGACGATCCCGTACGTCTCTCCCCCCGTGGAAGGGACGTACGGGATCGTCGGTGCGCCGGTCTCAGGCGGCCCGGCGGCGCAGCACCGCGTATCCGGCGATGGTGGCGAGCACCGTCGCGGTCAGGACGATGCCGGTTTCCACCGACTGGAGCGGCCAGAAGTGGGACGCGGGGTGGTAGACGGCGAAATAGCCGTCGGCGTTCCGTCCCCAGTTCACCCGCCAGGTGCCGGCGGGCAGGTCCGGCTCGCTCGGCCAGGTGCGGGTGAGTGCCGGCCACAGGTCCGCGCGGTAGCGGCCGAGCAGGAAGCCGGTCAGCCACGTCGCGGCGACGGCGGTGCCCAGCGCGGGCAGGGTGCGGCGCAGCAGCAGTGCGGTGAGGGCGCCGAGCGCGAGGGCGCACAGTCCGTACGCCACCGTGAGCGGGCCGCGGGCCACGAACACGGCGCCCTCGTACCAGTGGGCGGTGGTCAGCAGGTCCTCGTTCGCCGACCAGCCCCAGCGGAACACCAGGACCAGGGCCAGCCCTCCGGCGGCGACGGCCAGGGCCGGCAGGGCGAGCTTGGCGGTCAGCCAGCGGGCCGGGGTGACGCCCTGGGTCCAGGCCAGGTGTGCGGTGCCGGACTCCAGCTCGCGGCCGATGAGCGCACCGCCCGCGAAGGCGGCCACCGCGAGGTAGCTGTAGCCGATCAGGGTGGCGGTCCAGCCGACCGTTCCGCTGTAGTCGAAGCTGTCGAAGGCGGCGGTGCACACGTCCACGTGGGCACAGGCCCGCTCGGCGCGGCGGGTGGCGGGCGCGGTGACCTCGTTCAGGTACACCAGCCAGCCGGCCGGCGCGACGACGGCGGCGGCCCAGACCAGCAGGGCGGTGCGGTGCAGTCGCAGCACGGTGCGGGGCAGGCCCTGGAGGGCGGTGGCGCTCACCGGGCGGCCTCGCCGGCGGTCCGGAGGGCGCCGGTCAGACGCCGGAGCACCAGGAATGCCGCCAGGGTCAGCAGGGCGGCCAGGGCCAGCAGGAAGGCGCTGGTGGTCAGCTGGAGCGGCCAGAAGTGCGCGTCGGGGTGGTAGGTGCGGAAGTAGCCGACGGCGCCCTGCTTCTCGAAGAGGCGCAGGCAGTCCTGGGGCGTGCTCGCGTAGCAGAAGGGCTCGGAGATGTGGCCGCCGGTGCGCGTGACCAGCCCCTGGTCGACCTCCAGGCCGGGCGAGGAGCCGCCGTAGCCCTGTTCGAGGCCGGTCACGCGGGTGACGGCCGGCCACAGGTGCGGCATGAGCCACTGCGCCAGGCCCCACAGGCCCGCGGTGGCGACCAGGGCGGTGGCCAGTGCGGGCAGGGCGCGGCGCAGCACCAGGCCGGCGAGAGCGCCCGCGACCAGGGCGGCGAGGGAGAGGGCGACGGTGGCGGGGCCGTTGGTGTGGAAGGTCCAGATGTCCCACCGGCTCGCCATGATGTCGACGCGGCCGTGGGCGGCCGACCAGCCCCATTGGTGCAGGAACACCAGCAGGCTCGTCCCCGTGGTGACCGCGAGGGCCGGCAGGGCGAGCTTGGCGGTCAGCCAGCGGGCCGGGGTGACGCCCTGGGTCCAGGCCAGGTGTGCGGTGCGGGACTCCAGCTCGCGGCCGGTGAGGGCGGCGCCCGCCCAGGCGGCGACCAGGTAGGGCAGCGCGGCCAGGGCGAACGTGAGGTAGCTGTACAGGTCCTTGTAGCGCAGGATCGCGTGCTGGTCGTAGGTGCACTTCCCGGACCACCCGCAGGCGTCGTACTGCCGCCAGCCGTTGGCCGCCGCGTCAGTGCCCGGTCCCCCGAGCCACAGCAGCAGGGCGGCGCAGACGATCACCAGGACCGCCCAGGAGACCAGGGCCGGCCGGTGCAGGCGCAGTACCCAGCGGGCCTGCCGCAGCCGGGTGGACGGGTGCCGGACGGCTGCCGGCGTGGTGGGCACGGCGCTCATGCGGCACTCTCCTGCGGTGCGGCCTCGGCGGGGGTGAGGGAAGGGGCCGCGGGGTTGCGCAGATGTGCGAGGACGAGTTCCTCCAGGGTCGGCGCGGAGGTGCGCCAGTCGCCCGCGAGCGGCCCGGCCGGGCGGATCAGCGCGGTCAGCTGGCGGCCGGTGACCCGGGACTCGACCACGGTGTGCGCGTCCAGGTCGGCGGCGTCGGCGGCACCGCTGATCCGCAGGTGGGCGGCGAGCAGGTCGTCGATCTCGCCGGCCAGGCGGATCCGGCCGTCGCCGACCAGCAGCAGGTGGTCGCAGGAGTCCTCAAGCTCGGCCACCACGTGCGAGGACATCACGATGGTGGTGCCGTACTGCGCGGCCTCGGCCATCAGGGCGCCCATCAGCTCGTGGCGGGCGAGCGGGTCGAGGTCGGCCATCGGCTCGTCCAGGAGCAGCAGTTCGGGCCGCTTGCCGAGGGCGAGGGCCAGCGCGACGCGGGTGCGCTGACCGCCGGACAGGGACCGTATGCGGGACCTCGGGTCCAGGTCGCCGCCGGCGACGACCCGCCCGGCGGTGGCCGCGTCCCAGCGCTCGGGGTTGAGGTCGGCGCCCATGCGCAGTGTCTCGGCGACCGTGAGCTGCGGGTACAGCGGTTTGTCCTGGGCGACGTAGCCGATCCGGTGGCGGGCCGCGGCGGGCGTGTTGCCGAGCACGGTCAGCCGGCCCTCGGTGGGCTGCAGCAGCCCGGCGGCGAGCGCGAGCAGCGTCGACTTGCCGGCGCCGTTGGGCCCGACGACGGCGCACACCCGCCCGGCGGGCAGCCGGACGGCCGAGTCGCGCAGCGCCCAGCCTCCCCGGCGCCCGAAACGTTTGCCGAGGCCGGTGGCCTCCAGAGCCGTGTCGCTCATGAGTGGTCTCCCTGGAAGTGCTTGTCGAGTACGGCGGTGAAGAGGGCCGCCACGTCGTCCCGGTCCAGGCCCGCCTCGGCGGCCTTCGCCGCCCATGCCTCCAGCTCGCCCCGCAGCGGGGAGTCGGCCGGGGCGGAGCCCAGTGCGCGTCGGACGAAGGTGCCGAGCCCGCGCCGTGCCTCGACCAGGCCCTCGCGCTCCAGCTCGCGGTAGGCCTTGAGGACGGTGTTGGGGTTGATGGCGGTGGCCTCGACGACCTCTCGGGCCGTCGGCAGCCGGTCGCCGGGCCGCAGCAGGCCCAGGCGGAGCGCCTGTTTGGTCTGCTGGACGATCTGCAGGTAGGTGGCGACCCCGCTGTGCCGGTCGATGCGGTATTCGACCACGCGTTGAACCACCCTTTCACTAATTGAGTAGTGAAAGCGTGGTGCAAGAGAGGGGCGACCGTCAAGGCGGCCGCCCCCCGGGTGGAGCTCTGTGGGCCTACGTCACGTTTCGGTGCGGTACATCAGATCGGTCTCGTGCGTCACGAACCCCAGCCGCTCGTAGACCGCCACCGCCGCCTTGTTGTCCGCGTCGACGTACAGCATCGCGGTCGGCAGTCCCTGCCCGGCCAGGTGGCGCAGGCCGATCGTGGTCAGGGCCTTGCCGAGGCCGCCGCCCTGCCGGCCGGGCCGGACCCCGAGCACGTACACCTCGCCGAGCCCCTCCTCGGCATGCACCTTGGTCCAGTGGAAGCCGACCAGCTCGCCGTCCCGCTCGGCCAGGAAGAACCCGGCCGGGTCGAACCACGGTTCGGCCTTGCGGTCGTCCAGGTCGCGCTGGGTCAGCGAGCCCTGTTCGGGGTGGTGCGCGAAGGCGGCCGCGTTGACGGCGAGCCAGGCCGTGTCGTCCTTGCCGGGCTCGAAGGTGCGCACGGTCACGCCCTCCGGCAGCGTCGGGTCGGGCAGCTCCAGGTCGGTCAACGACCGCCGCATCTGGCGCAGTTCGCGGAAGAGCGTGAGCCCCAGGACCTGCGCGAGGTGCCGCGCCGCGGAGTGCCCGCCGTGCGCCCACACCCGTAGCCGCTTGCCGGACGCGGCGAGCAGCGCCGAGCCCAGCGCCCGCCCGTGCCCGTGCCCGCGGTGCGCGGGGTGGACGACCAGTTCGGCGGCCGGCGCCTCCACCGGGTCGGTGTCCTCCAGCTGGGCGTAGCCGACGAGTTCGTCCCCGACGGTCAGCAGCAGATGCGACACGCCGGGGCGGGCACCCCCGCGCAGCTGGAGCCGCCCCTGCTCCGACACGGACTGCTGCCCGTCGACATGGGCGGCCTCGGCGAGCAGCCCGAGCACGGCCTCGGCCTGGTCCGGGTCGAGTTCGGAGCGGGTCTCGATGGCACGGGAGGTATAGGGCCGCAGGGCGTCGTCGCTGCTCATGCGTACGAGGGTACGGGGCGGCCGGGGTGAAGTGCCGACAGCGCAGCAGGTAAAGGAATAGGCAAAGGGAAACCAGGATGTAACCGGGAACCACCTGTCGCGCTACGCGCGTTGACCCTAGGCTGCGCGGCGAACGGGCCACTAACCACAGTCGACCCACAGGGGGGTCCCATGACAGCCGCGCCCCGGCGCACCAGACGTCGTACCTACGCGTTCCTCGGCACGGCCGCCGCGCTCGCCACCGCCGCCGCCCTGGCCGCCGCGCTTCCCGCGCAGGCACACGCCGACCAGAGCGGGCACGGGCGCCCGAGCCGTTACCAGGACGTCCAGCTCCTCTCCTTCAACGACCTGCACGGCAACCTCGAACCCCCGTCCGGTTCCTCCGGCCGGGTCACCGAACTCCAGCCCGACGGCACGACGAAGACGATCGACGCGGGCGGTGTCGAGTACCTCGCCACCCACCTCCGCCAGGCCCGCGAGGGCCACCCGTACTCGGTCACCGCGGCCGGCGGCGACATGGTCGGCGCCTCCCCGCTGCTGTCCGGCCTCTTCCACGACGAGCCCACCATCGAGGCGCTCAACAAGCTGAAGCTGGACGTCACCTCGGTCGGCAACCACGAGTTCGACGAGGGCGCGAAGGAGCTGGGCCGCCTGCAGAACGGCGGCTGCCACCCGACGGACGGCTGCTACACGGACAAGAGGTTCAAGGGCGCGAACTTCCCGTACCTGGCCGCGAACGTCCTGAACGAGAAGTCCGGCAAGCCGATCCTGAAGCCGTACTGGGTCTGGAAGAAGAAGGACGTCAAGATCGGCTTCATCGGCGTCACCCTGGAGGGCACGCCCGGCATCGTCTCCGCCGACGGTGTCAAGGGTCTGACCTTCAAGGACGAGGTCGAGACGATCAACAAGTACGCCAAGGTGCTGCAGCGCCAGGGGGTCCAGTCGATCGTGGCCCTGATCCACGAGGGCGGCTTCCCGGCGTCCGGCGCGTACAACTACGACTGCGACTCACCGGGCGCGGGCAACGGCATCTCGGGCCCGATCACGGACATCGCGAAGAACGTGACGCCCGCCGTCGACGCCCTCGTCACCGGCCACACCCACGCCGCCTACGTCTGCACGATCCCCGACCCGTCGGGCCGGCCCCGCATGGTCACCTCGGCGGCGTCCTTCGGTCGCCTCTACACGGACACCACGCTGACGTACGACCGCTACACCGGCGACATCGCGCGTACGGCCGTGAAGTCCGCGAACCGCGTGGTCACCCGGGACGTCCCGAAGGCCGCGGACATGACGGACCTGATCTCCCGCTGGAACACCCTGGCGGCCCCCATCGGCAACCGTGCCATCGGCTACATCTCCGCCGACGTCAACAACACCGGCACCGAGTCCCCGATGGGCGACCTGATCGCAGACGCGCAGCTCGCCCACGGCCGGGAGCTGGACCCGAAGACCAGCCTCGCCCTGATGAACCCGGGCGGCGTGCGGGCGGGCCTGACGTACGCGGCCAAGGGGGCGGAGGGCGACGGGGTCGTCACCTACGCCGAGGGCTTCACGGTCCAGCCCTTCGCCAACACCGTGAACCTCCAGGACTTCACCGGCGCGCAGCTGATCCAGGTGCTCAAGGAGCAGGTGAGCGGGGTCAACGCGGCGGCCCCGAAGATCCTGCAGCCCTCGGCCGGTCTCACGTACACCCTGGACCTCACCAAGTCCGGCGCGGACCGCGTGGTCACCGACTCCATCCGCCTGAACGGCGCCCCCGTCGACCCGACGGCCACCTACCGCGTCGCCACCAACAGCTTCCTGGCGGGCGGCGGCGACGGCTTCCCGACCCTGGGCCAGGGCACGAACGACCTGGTGGGCAGCGACGACCTGGGCGCCCTGGAGAAGTACCTGACGGCGAACTCCTCCGCCGCCTCCCCGCTCGCACCGCCGGTGGCGAACCGGATCACGGTCGTGCAGTAAAAGCCGTGCTGTGAATTCCGTGCAGTAAAACCTGTGTGAATACCACTGTAGTTCCGGAATGACCCTGAGAATTGATCTCAGGGTCATTTCATTTAAGTCTCAGCAGAATTGGCCTTTTCTGGCTCCCGGCTCCCGTAATGTTTTCCATGTCGAAAGCGAACGACTCGGAAAGGGAAATCCAATGAGCCTTCACAAGATCGTCCCGGTCAAGAAGCACTGCAAGCCCGCCTCGGCCCCGAAGAAGGCGGCTCCGAAGAAGCCCGCGCCCGCGCCGAAGCGCCGGCCGGTCGGGAACAAGGGCTGAGGCAGATCGCCGCGAGGCGGGGTCACCGGGTGCGTGCTCGTACCGGTGCCCCCGCCTCGGCCATATCCACAGCTGTGGAAAGGAAAGGGTCGATGGTGAGGGAAGCCCGCGAGGCGTTCCGCCGGTTCTGGCCGCTGACCCGCGGCGACCGCGGATGGCTGGCCGTGATCGTGGCCTGCGTGGTGGTCGCCGCGCTCGCGGAGACCGCGGCGATCCTGCTGTTCGCCCAGTTGACCGACCACGCCTTGAAGGCCGGTTCCCTGGCTGCCTTCTGGGGCCCGGCCGGCGCCTGTCTCGGGGTGGCCGCGCTGGCCGCGCTGGTCGGCTATCTCGGCAACTCGCTGGCCACCTGGACCGCGGAGAGATTCGTCCTGCGGCTGCGGGCCGGCGTGTTCCGGCATGTGCAGGACCTGCCCCCGCACTTCTTCCAGAAGCACCGGCAGGGAGACCTGGTCGAGCGGCTCACCGGGGACGTCGAGGCCATCGAGCAGATGGTGGTGTCCGGTGTGGTGGGCGCGGTCTCGGCGGGCTTCTCCGCCGTCTTCTACGCGACCGCGGCCCTCTGGCTGCGCTGGGACCTGGCGCTGGCCACCTTCGTCCTCGCGCCCCTGTTCCTCTTCGCCGCCCGCCGCTTCTCCGGGCGCATCCAGGAGGCGTCCCGGGACGAGCGGGCCGCCGACGGCGCGATCACCTCGGTGGTGGAGGAGGCACTGGGCAACGTCGTGCTCACCCAGGCCTACAACCGGCAGCGGGACGAGGAGCGGCGGCTCGACCGCGAGGCCCGCGCCTGGATGCGGGCCAGTGTGCGCGGGGCCCGGCTGAGCGAGCGGTACGAGCAGTTCGTCGAGGTCGTCGAGACGCTGTGTGTGCTCGCGGTGATCGGCCTCGGGGTGTGGGAGATCTCGGCCCACCGGATGAGCCTCGGTCAGCTGCTCGCCTTCGCCGCCTTCCTCGGGTATCTGTATCCGCCGATCCGCAGCCTCGGCGTGCTCGGGCTCACGCTCACCGCGGCCACCGCGGGGGCGCGGCGCATCGGGGAGATCCTCGACGCCGAGCCCGCCGTCGCGGACCCCGCCGAACCGCTCGCCCCGTGGTCGGTGCGCGGCCGGGTCGGCTTCCACGGCGTCTCCTTCCGTTACCCGGAGTCCCGCCGCGCCGGCCTGCGGGACGTGAGCCTCACCGCGGGACCGGGCGAGCTGGTCCTGGTCACCGGCGCGAGCGGCGCCGGCAAGTCCACCCTCGCCAAGCTCCTGACGCGCTTCTACGACCCCTCGGCCGGCGTCGTCACCCTCGACGGCGTCCCGCTCACCGACGTACCCCTGCACTTCCTGCGTGAGCAGATCGCCCTGCTGCCGCAGCAGACGCTGATCCTCAACGGCACCATCCGCGAGAACATCGGCTGCGGCCGCCCCGGCGCCACCGACACCGAGATCGAGCAGGCGGCCCGGGAGGCGGCGGCGCACGACTTCATCACCACCCTCCCCGAGGGCTACGACACCCCCCTCGCCCCCGGCACGGCCGCCCTCTCCGGCGGTCAGCTCCAGCGCATCGCGATCGCCCGCGCGATGCTCCGCCGTGCCCCGGTCCTCGTCCTGGACGAGCCCACGGCGGGCCTGGACGCGGTCGCCGCCCGGCAGGTCGTACAGCCCCTGCGCCGGCTGATGGCGGGCCGTACGACGATCATGATCACCCACGACCTGAGCCTCGCGCCCGACGCGGACAGGATCCTCGTCGTCGACCGTGGGCGGCTGGTGGAGACGGGCACCCATGAGGAACTGGTCGCGAAGGGAGGTGCCTACGCGGCGCTCGCCGAGCCGCTGCCGGACGCCGTGGCCGACGCGCCGCCGGCCACCGACGAGACCATGGTCCTCAGGTGGTAGCCGATCGTCGGGCAGTGCTCCTGAGGGTGTGACCCACGGTCTCGGGAAGGGCGGTCCTGTCAGGGCGCCGGCGGCTTGTCGGTCGGGGTGCATTCCGTGTCGTGCTGGCGGGGGATCTTTCCGCAGATCGTGATGGTGGAGGCGGGGGCGCCGGCGGTGGAGAGCATGCGGGTGTAGGTGTCGGTGCCGACCCGGATGGTGGCGTCCTCGGTGCGGCCCCAGCGGTCGGTGATGGAGACGGCGTCGCCGACGGTGCCGTTTTCTATGCGGCCCCAGACGGCTTTGCAGCGGGCGCTGTAGCGCAGCTGGATCTGCAGACCGCGCAGCCAGGTCTCGCGTGCGGTGACGGCATCCCACTGGCAGTTCTTGGCCTGGGGTTCGCCCTCGAGGCAGCTGTCGCCCCGGCAGTCGGGTTCGGGGTCGGGGGAGGCGGCCGCGACGGGGGCGGCGATCCCGCGGGCCGGGTTCGACCGGGGCGTGGTCGTGGCAGCGTGGCCGTTGTCCGTGAGCAGGACGGTGCCGAGGGCCCCGAGGAGGGCGCCGGAGACGACGTAACAGAGGGGCAGGAGCCGGTGCAGCCGGTGGCCCCGGTTTTCCTTGGGGGCGACAGCCTCCCGGTTGTCGTCCATGGCCGGGAGCGTGTCCCGCGGTGTCTCGGCCAGCTCGCGGGACATCGTGTCGAGGGCGTCCCAGAGGGCGAGGAGCGGGGCGGGTTCCTCGCCCACGGCGGCCGCCAGCTGCTCCACCGCGACACGGGTGGGCAGTTGCTTGCCGTTCAGGAACCGCTCCCACGACGAGCGGCTGTAGTGCGTACGGCTCGCGAGGCGCCCGTAGCTGAGTCCGGAAGCGTCCTTCATCCGGCGCAGCTCCGCGAGCAGCCGTTCTCTGGCACCGACGGACGAACCGCTGTCGCCCTTGTCCCCCACGCTCACAAGTCCCCCTGGTTTTCTCCTGGTCATGAGCATTTTGCGGGCGCCCACCGACACCCCGACGCCGCCCAGACGGTGATGTGCGTCACGGGATGTCCCAGACGTCTCTGGGATCCCGTGAACCCTGGTGGGACGACGCCCCGCCGACCACGCTGGTGGACGTTTCCCGCCACTCGTTCAGGAGCGTGACGTGACCCATTCCTCCCTCGACCGCCGCGGTTTCCTCCGCCTCGGCACCGGCGCCGTCGCCGCCGCGGCCGGACTCGCCGTCGTCGCGGACCTCGGCCTGGCCGGCCCTGCCTCCGCCTACGGCTGGGGCCGCACCCTCTCGCAGGGTTCCTCCGGCGGCGACGTCGCCGAACTCCAGATCCGCGTTGCGGGCTGGGCCGCGGACTCCGCGTCGCAGACCTACGTGGCCGTCGACGGCTCGTTCGGTCCGAGTACGGACGCGGCGCTGCGGCGCTTCCAGTCGGCGTACGGGCTGTCGGCGGACGGCATCGCCGGGCCGCAGACGTTCTCCGTGCTCAACAGCCTGGAGAAGTCCGACGGTTCGACCGCGCACTTCGACTTCTCGGAGTTCACCAGCCACGACGGCTCCGGCTTCGGCGGCGGCAAGGTCGGCGCGAGCGAGGTGAAGGAGAACGTACGGCGGACCATGTACAAGCTGGAGGCGCTGCGCAAGAAGGCCGGCGGCAGCGCGGTCACCATCAATTCCGGCTTCCGCAGCGTCGCGTACAACGCCTCGGTCGGCGGTGCGTCCAACTCGATGCACGTCTACGGTGTGGCGGCCGACCTCGCCGTCTCCGGCCACTCCACGCTGCAGGTGTACCGGATCGCCGAGACGTGCGGCTTCTCGGGCCTGGAGACGTACACCGTGTCCTGGCAGCACGTGGACAGCCGGGTCGAGCACTCCGGCTACGGTTCCGGCTTCTGGTGGTGGCAGGACGGCGTGGCGTAAGCAGGCCGCGCGCGGACGAGGGTGCCCCCGCAGAGCAGGTTCTGCGGGGGCACCCTCATGTCGTCGTACGGACGACGTGTCTCACGCGCGTCTCATGCGCGTCTCATGCCACCAGGCGGCTCCAGGTCCGCGCGTCCACGACGCCGTCGGCGGGCAGGCCTGCCGAGGACTGGAAGGATCGCACCCCGGCGGCGGTGTTGGGCCCGAAGGCGCCGTCCACCGTGGTGGCGATGGAGTGGGCGGTGAGCTGGCTCTGCACCGCCTTCACGGCGCTGCCCGAGGCGCCGTTCGCGAGCGGCGCCACCGCCTGGTTCCACGTCTGGTTGCCCGCGATGCCGTCGGCGGCGGCGTGCGAGGTGTTCTGGAAGGCGGTGACCGCGGCCTGCGTGGCCGGACCGTAGGAGCCGTCGACGGTGAGCGACTGCCCGCGCTGGACCAGCAGATACTGCAGCGTCCGCACCCTCTCGCCGGTTGCACCGACGGAGAGCATCGGCCAGACCGGGGCGGTCGGATCACCGCCGATGCGGGCGGCGACGTCCTTGCGGATCTGCGGGATGAGCGCATAGAGGCGGTCGCCCGGGCACTCGGTGTTGTTGAAGTCCCGGTGCCCGTAGACCTGGTAGGCGCGCAGGCCGTACTGCCGGCAGATGTACGTGATCAGGTCCACCAGAGCCGCGTACTGCGTGCCGAGCGGATCGACCGTGCTGTACGTGCCCTCGTTCTCGATGCCGATCGCCACCGTGTTCTGCCCGGTGCAGTGCGCCGACTCCACATGCTGCGTGCCCGACTGCAGCGTGGACAGACTGCTGTGACGGCCTTCCGCGATGTAGCCGCCCCGGCTGATCGTGAAGTGCTGCCCGGTGTCGATCCAGCCCTCGCTGTCCATCTGGTACGTCTGCATCGCGCGGGCCAGCGCGTAGGCGTGGGCCTGGGAGTAGTCGGTGACGTTGTCGGTCGCGGTGTGGTGGACGATGACCTTGTCCGGGGCGCTCCCGATGACGTTGAGTGCCTTCGACGGCGGCCGGGCGCCCCACGTTTCGGTCCCGGCGATGGTCGGACCGCTCGCGGCCCGCGCGGTCCCGGCGCCGAGCCCCGACGCCATCAGGGTGCCGGCACCGATCGCGAGCGCCCCGGTGAGGACCGTACGGCGGCGGGGTGTGGGCGTCGGCATCAGCAGGGCTCCAGTCCGGCGGGCGGGTCGGAGGGGGTGTTGACGTTGCCGCCCCACGAGTAGACGTCGTAGTACTGGGTGCTGGTGCCGGGGTCATGGACGTTGCCCTTGTACCAGACGTCCGTGTGGTAGTGCCCGTCGTCCACGTAGGTGCCGCGGGAGTAGCAGTAGATCCAGAAATCCAGCGTCTGGGTGGTGATCCCGCGCGACCCGCTGGAGGTGGAAGGGCCGTTCCGCAGACGCGAGTTGGCGTCGATCGGGTAGTGCTGCCAGTCGTACGCCTGCGCCGTCGGCGCGGAGACGGCGAGGCCGGCCATCGAGGTGAGGGCGACGGTGAGGGAGGCGGCCGCAGTGCCGGCCTTGTGTCGGAAACGCATGTTCAGCTCCATGGGAAGGTTCAGAACCAGTCCGTGCAGATCTTGTTGTTGCCGTGGTCGTCGTACTGGCAGGCGTGGGACTGGAGATCGGCGTCCTGGATCATGGCCGTCCACTGGCTGTATGTGCCGGTGGGGATGAAGGAGTAGCCGAAGTACCGGTTGTTCATGACCTCGTACTTGTAGAAGGGCACGGGGTTCTTCACCCGGGCCCAGGCGGTACGGCAGTACGGGCTGTAGCGCAGTTCGACGCCGGTGTACGTGGTGTGCACGGTCTCCGCGTCGTTCTGGCAGACGGTGGTGGCGGGGTCCAGGCCGTCGCACAGGTCCGTCTGGCACCAGGTGGCCGCGGACGAGGGCGAGGCGGCGCCGAGGACCAGTCCGGACGCGGCGAGCAGCAGCGAGGCGCCGAGCGGGGCGAGCCGCCGGGGAAGGGTGCGCATGGCGGGGTGGGTCCTTCCGGGGGCCGTCAGTACTTGGCCGTGCAGTTGTAGCCGCCGTCGACTCCGACGCTGTCGCAGGCCCGGGCCCAGATGTCCTTGTCATTCACCATCGCGGTGAAGTAGTTCCCCGACGCGTTGCTCGGGACGTCCACGGAGTACGCCTGGCCGTTCTCGTTCTCGACCCAGAGCGAGTCCACACCGCCGTTGAGCCCGCCGGCCCGTCGCCCCCAGGCGGCACGGCAGGTGGGGCTGTAGCGCAGCTCGATGCCGCTCCAGGTCGTGTCGATCGTTCTCGCGTCGTTCGCGCAGATCGTGTTGGCTGGATTGAGGCCGTCGCAGGTGGACCCGTAGCAGCGGGTCGCGGCCGAGGCGGGCGACGCGACGCCGAACAGCAGGCCGGAGGCGGCGAGGGCCATGACGGCGCCGGTCGTACCGAGACGGCGGGGCAGGGAAGGCATGCGGAACTCCGTTGTCTTCAGAGGGAGATCGAGCTGGCTCGGTTACCGAGCCAGCTCAATCTCCACCGCCGCTCCGCGTCCCGGTAACCGTCCCGCGTCCAAGGGACGTCCCAGAGACAGCCGTTGGGTTGGCCTTCGGGTGGTCAGGAACCCGTGGGGGTCCAGTCCCCGAGCCAGTCCGCGACCTCCTGCTGCGCGGCCTGGGCGTCGGTCAGCTGCGGCCGGTCGGCGCTCCCGCTGCCCGCTCCCGCCCCGCTGTTCCTGTACTCGGCGAACCGGTCGTCCTTCCAGGAGAAGCCGCCCATGTCCGACCAGGGGATGGACCTGATCGCCGCGTTCAGGGTGCTGTTGCGGACCGTGGTCTGCGGGTCGACGGTCGTGTCGCCGCCGGGGTGCCAGTTGCGGCCGAGGAAGAAGGAGGCGGCGGAGACGTCACCGTTCACCGTGGACCGGTTGATCAGGATGCCCTTGCGGCCCGAGGGGGTCGAAGGGGCCGTGACATAGCCGGCGGAGGTGCCGTTCCAGCGCTTCTTCAGCGTGATGACCGATCTGTCGATGACGGCGGTGGCCCGGCCGAAGACGAAGTCGACGTTGCCGGTGATGTAGGAGTTGGCGACGTAGACGCGGCCGGGCTTGTCCTTGGCGGCGGTCTCCATCTCCAGGGTGTCCTGGTCGCCGTTGACGATGACCGAGTCGAGCACGACCTTGTCGGCCGACGTCAGCAGCGCGACCGCCTGGCCCGCGATGTCCTGGTGCTTGGCCTCGTCGAAGTCGTTGGTGACGGTCAGGTTGCGCAGCTGTGAGTCGTCGGCCTGCACCGAGACCGTGGCGCTGCCCGGGGTGCCGTAGGTCCCGGAGCCGTCGGGCTTGGTGGTCCCCGCCGCGTTGTTGTAGACGATCACCGTGTCCCTACGGCTGCCGCCCGCTCCCTGGATGGTGACGTGCGGCTTGCCGGCCGGCACCTTCACGGTCTCCCGGTACGTGCCCGGCTTCACGGCGATGACGACCCGGGAGGGGTTGTTCGCGGGTACGGCGTCCACAGCGGCCTGCACGGTCCGGTACTGCCCGGAACCGTCCTGGGCGACGGTCAGGGTGGTGACGGCGGCCTTGGTGCTGTCGGCCGTGCCGAGTGAACTGCGTGGCCCGGCACCGGACGTGACGAGAGCCGGGACATCGGCGGCCTTGTCGAGGGTGTAGCCGTAGAAGCTCTTCGGGTTCCAGGACGCGCCCGTGCCCCCGCTCTCGTTGCGTCCGCTCGTCCCGGAGAACACGTTGCCGCGCTGGACGAGCGTGGCCGTGCCGTCCCTGATCACCGGGTTGTTCATGCCCTGGAAGTAGGAGTTCTCCAGCAGCATGTTGGTCTTCCCGCGGGAGTAGTTGCCGTACGAGGACGTGATGTCCGTCCCCGCCACGTCCTCCAGGAAGTTGTTGTAGAGGTGCGCGTGGGCCACGTTGTCCGTGGACGGGTTGCGCTGCTCGGTCTCGCGGATCCAGTTGTGGTGGATCGTGAGGTCCGCGGTGACGTGGTCGGTCCAGCCGATGCCGAAGGCCTTGTTCTCCTGGCTGAGCTTGTTCCACGACACGGTCAGGTAGGTGGTGTCCTTACGGCTGTCGATGAGCCCGTCGGCCATGTGCCGGATGTCGTTGTGGTCGATCCAGACGTGGTGCGCGCCGTCCATCTGGATCCCGTCGAAGTCGTGCTCCTTGTCGTTCCACTCGCCCTGGTACGCGTCCCGGATGGTCAGGTTCCGGATGATCACGTTGTGCACGCCCGGCCCGAGGAAGAAGCCGCCGCCGACGATCTGCCCGGTGGTACCGGAGCCGATGATGGTCTTGTCCGACCGAACCTTGATCTCCTTGCCGACGGGGTCCATGTCGATGGCGGCGGCGACGACGATGATGTACGGATCGGCGGCCGTCGCGTACTTCTCGAGATCGGCGAGGGTCTTCACCGTGACGATCCGGCCGCCGCGCCCTCCGTATGTCCCCTTCTGCCCGAGGGCGTCGACGGAGGCGAACCCGTCGGCCGTGGCGGTGGCCCATGCGGGTACGGCGGTGGCGGCGGAGGCCTGCGGCTGCGTGCCGGCACCGAACAGGCCGTACGTCACGGCCCCGGCGGCGGTCAGCGCGAGCGGCAGCCCGAGGGCGAGGGTCCTGCGGCGCCGGCGGTGGCGGGGGGTGCGGGTGCTCATGGGCGACTCCAGTCCCGTTGGTCGTGTGGGGTGACCTGGAGTCGCCGCGAGGCACGGGAAGGTTGCCGCTAGGCCGCTTCCGGCGGCCGGGTCGGTGCGCCCGGCAGGCGTACGGTCGCCACCGTGCCGCCACCCTCCGCCCGTGCCAGGGTGACCTGGCCGCCCGCCTGCTGGACCGTGCGGGCGACGATGGAGAGGCCGAGGCCCGAGCCGGGGAGGGCGCGGGCGCTGGGGGAGCGCCAGAAGCGGTCGAAGACGTGCGGGAGTTCGTCCTCCGCGATGCCGGGGCCGTGGTCCCGTACCGTCAGTACGCCCTCGCTCAGCTGCGCCTCGATCGTGCCGCCGTCGGGGCTGAACTTCACCGCGTTGTCGAGGATGTTGACGATGGCCCGCTCCAGCGCGGAGGGCTCCGCCCGGACGAACCAGGGCTTCAGGTCGGCGGTGATCGTCAGCTCCGGGCCGCGCAGGCGGGCGCGGCCCAGGGCGGCTTCGACGGTGTCCTGGAAGGAGACCACCTGGACGCGTTCGCCGCGCTGGCCCTCCGAGCGGGACAGTTCCTGCAGGTCGCCGATCAGCGCGGCCAGCTCCGTCATCTGCGCCTTCACGGAGGCGAGGAGTGCCTTGCGGTCCTCCGGGGGGAGCGGGCGGCCCGTCTCCTCGCTCCGGGTGAGCAGTTCGATGTTGGTGCGCAGGGAGGTGAGGGGGGTGCGCAGTTCGTGGCCGGCGTCGGCGATCAGCTGCTGCTGGAGGTCGCGGGAGCTGGCGAGGGAGGCGGTCATCGAGTTGAAGGACCGGGAGAGCCGGGCGACTTCGTCCTCGCTGTCGTCCTCCACGGGGATGCGGATGGCGAGGTCCTCGGTCCGGGCCACGTGTTCCACCGCCTCGGTGAGCTTGTCGACGGGGCGCAGACCCGCGCGGGCCACGGCGAGACCCGCGGCGCCCGCTCCGATCACTCCGACGCCGGAGACGAGGAGCAGGATGAGGGCGAGGTCGTTGAGGGTCTTCTGGGTGTCCGCGAGGGAGACGGCGGACATGACCGCGATGCCCGGGTAGGGCTCGATCTCAGGGCCCATCGCCACCGGGACGGCCGTGATCATCACCCGGACGTCGTTGCCCTTGCTGTCGGTGCTGTTGTGGAAGATGTGCTTGCGAAGGGCGGGGTTCTTCGTCGCGTTCCGGTCCGTGGTCGTCACCTTCACCACGCCCTCGGAGTTCGGCACGACGCAGGTCTTTCCGTCGGCCGTCACCACCTGGAGGTAGAGGAAGGAGGGACGGCCGTCCGAGTCGTCGGCCGTCTGGGGACACGCCGCCACCAGCGCGGTGACGTCGTCGGCGGACAGCATCCGCCCGGCGAAACCCGAAAGACGGTCGTCGACCTGGTCGTACAGCTTCTGTTGCACGATGAACCAGCACGTCACCGATACCGCCGCCACCGCGAACGCCACCGCCGCCGCCACCAGCACCGCCAGTCGCGCGCGGATCGGCAGGGCCCGGTACCGGCGTACCAGCTTGTTCACTCCGCGCCGCCCTGTCGGAGCACGTACCCCACGCCCCTGACCGTGTGCACGAGGCGCGGCTCGCCGCCGGCCTCCGTCTTGCGGCGCAGGTACATGACGTAGACGTCCAGGGAGTTGGACGACGGCTCGAAGTCGAAGCCCCACACCGCCTTGAGGATCTGCTCGCGGGTGAGGACCTGGCGCGGGTGGGCCATGAACATCTCGAGGAGGGTGAACTCCGTGCGGGTCAGTTCGACCTGGCGGCCGCCCCGGGTGACCTCGCGCGTCGCCAGGTCCATGCGCAGGTCGCCGAAGGTCAGCGCCTCGTCCTCCTGGGCCTCGGGGGAGACGGCCACCGCGTAGGAGCTGCGGCGCAGCAGCGCGCGGATGCGGGCGAAGAGTTCGTCCAGTTCGAAGGGCTTGACGAGGTAGTCGTCGGCGCCCGCGTCCAGCCCCGTCACGCGGTCGCCCACCGTGTCGCGGGCCGTCAGCATCAGGATCGGTGTGGTGTCACCCGCGCCCCGGATACGGCGCGCCGCCGTCAGCCCGTCCATCCTCGGCATCTGGATGTCCAGGACGACCAGGTCGGGCTGGTAGGCCGTGGCCTTGTCCAGCGCGTCCGCGCCGTCGACGGCGACCTGCGTGTCGTACCCCTCGAAGGCGAGGCTGCGCTGGAGCGCCTCGCGGACGGCGGGCTCGTCGTCGACGATCAGGATGCGCTGGGTGTCACGGTCGCCTTCGGCGGGGCTCATCGCTCGAGATTCCTCGGGGTGCGGTGGGGGGTGGGGGTGGTGGGTCGGGTGGTCGGAGTGTCTCTCAGCGTCGCATGTTTCCGGGCCGCCCGGCATGCGCGCCGGGCGGCTCAGCCCTCCAGCGCGGTCAGCTCGCGGATCGCCGTGAGGCGGTGCAGCGGCACCTTGCGGCGGTGCGGGCGGTCGGCGGAGGTGCGCAGGCCCATCAGCTGGGGGACCGGGGGGACCTCCGGGGAGCGCGGGGCCGAGGTCGGCGCGTGCAGTTCGTACGCGACCGAGAGTGCCAGGGTCAGGTCGGCCGGCCCGATGCCGGCGATCGCGTGGAAAGCCTGCTTGATCATGACGTTCTCCCTCTGCTCCCCTGCACCCCGCACGGGGGTGTCAGCTGGTGGAGCCCGCCCGCAGCTTGGCCAGGTCGGACTTGACGGTGTTGATCGGGATCGCGAAGCCGAGGCCGATGCTGCCCGCGTCCGAGGAGGACGAGGCCTGTGAACTCGACGAGTACATCGCGGAGTTGATGCCGATGATGTTGCCGTTCGCGTCGATGAGCGCGCCGCCGGAGTTGCCGGGGTTGAGCGAGGCGTCCGTCTGGATCGCCTTGTAGGTCGTCGTGGACGAGCCGGTGTCGCCGTTGAACTCGCGGCCGCCGAACTGGAACGGCCACTGCCCGTCGCCGCCCTGGCCCTGGCCTTGGCTCTCGTCCGTGGAGACGGTCACGTCACGGTCGAGCGCGGAGACGATGCCGCTGGTGACGGTGCCGGTCAGGCCCTCGGGGGAGCCGATCGCCACGACCGTGTCACCGACCTGGACGCCCGACGAGTTGCCGAGCGAGGCGGCCTTGAGGCCGGAGGCGCCCTTCAGCTTGATCAGCGCGAGGTCCTTGGAGCTGTCGGTGCCGACGATCTCGGCGGTGTAGCTCTTGCCATTGCTGGTGCGCACCTTGATCGAGGTGGCGCCGGAGACGACGTGATTGTTGGTGACGATCTCGCCGTTGCCGGTGATGACGACGCCGGAGCCGGTGGACGAGCCGTTGCCGAGCGTCGCCTGGACCTCGACCACGCTCGGGCTGACCGCGGAGGCGATCGCCGCGACGTCGCCCTTCTTGCTGGAGGGCACCACGTTGGTGGTGGCACCGGCGGAGTCGACCGTGTCCTTGCCGGTCAGCTCCTGGAAGGCGTAGGCCGTGCCGCCGCCGACCGCGGCCGCGACGATCGCCACCGCCGCGAGCAGTCCGATCGGGCGGCGGGCGCGCTTCTTCCTCGGCTCGGGGTCCGGGGCCGCCACGGGCTGGTACGGCGGCGGGGGCGGCCACTCGGGGTTCACGGGAGCGGAGTAGAGGTGCTGCTGCTGGGTGTATGAGCCCTGGCTCTCGGTCATGACAATGAGCATGTCCCGCAACCATGAGAGCTTCCTGAGTGCTCCCTGAGAAGCCCGGCAGAACCTCGTTTGCCCGATATAAAGGCGGCTCGGCCCCAGCTCGTGCGGTTGTGGTCAGCAGCCGCAGCTCGTGCGGACCACCAGCCGGGACGGGAACGTCTTCAGGCGCTCGCGCCGCGAACCCGCCACCCTGAGTCCGTCGTCCAGGACGAGGTCCACCGCGGCCCGGGCCATCGCCGAGCGGTCCGAGGCGACGGTCGTCAGGGGCGGGTCGGCGAGCGCCGCCTCCTTGATGTCGTCGAACCCGGCCACCGCCAGCTCACCGGGCACGTCGATGCGCAGCTCGCGCGCGGCCCGCAGCAGGCCGATCGCCTGGTCGTCGGTGGAGCAGAAGACCGCGGGCGGCCGGTTCGGGCCGGACAGGACCTCCAGGGCCACGCGATAGGCGTCGTAGCGGTTGTACGGCGCCTCGAACAGCCGGCCCTCGGTGGTCAGGCCCGCCTCGTCCATGGCCCGCTTCCAGCCGTCGACGTGGTCGGAGACCGGGTCGCCCACGGCCGGCGTCTCCGCCGTACCGCCCATACAGGCGACGTACTCGTAGCCGTGCTCCAGCAGGTGGCGTACGGCGAGCTGGGCGCCGCCCAGGTCGTCGGTGACGACGGCGACGTCGTCGATGGCCTCGGGGCGCTCGTGCAGCAGCACCACCCGGGCGTCCCAGGCCTCGATCTCGGCGGCCGCGAGGTCGTTCAGGGCATGGGAGACGAGGATCAGGCCGGACACCCGCATGCCGAGGAACGCGCGCAGGTAATGGACCTCGCGTTCGCCGATGTAATCGGTGTTGCCGACGAGCACCATCTTCCCGCGCTCGGAGGCGGCCTGCTCGACCGCGTGCGCCATCTCGCCGAAGAAGGGCTGGCGGGCGTCCGGGATGATCAGACCTATGAGATCCGTGCGCCGGGACGCCATCGCCTGGGCGACCCGGTCGGGGCGGTACCCCAGTTCCTTGATCGCCGCGAGGACACGCTCGCGCGTGGCCGGGGCGACCGGCCGGGGTCCGTTGTTGATGACATAACTGACGACGGCGGTGGAGGTCCCAGCCAGCCGTGCCACATCATCCCGAGTCACCTTGGCCACGCGCGGAGTCTACGCGGATTGACCCGCTCTGGGCAGGGCGTATCGCATCCCGGCTGTGCGGAAGCAATGCCCCGCCGGAGCGGTGGTCATGCGTCTGCTAGGCGTCCGCGTGGAGCTCGGAGCCGTCCAGGGCGGCGGATGCGTCCGCATCCTCCGTCTTTGCCCGGTCCGCCTTGGCCTTGGCCTCGTCGCCGGACCGGTCGCCCTTCTCGGGCGTAACGAATCGATAACCGACGTTCCGGACGGTTCCGATCAGCGACTCGTGTTCGGGGCCGAGCTTGGCGCGCAGCCGCCGTACGTGCACGTCCACGGTCCGGGTGCCGCCGAAGTAGTCGTAGCCCCACACCTCCTGCAGCAGCTGGGCGCGGGTGAAGACCCGGCCCGGGTGCTGGGCGAGGTATTTGAGCAGCTCGAACTCCTTGAAGGTCAGGTCGAGGACCCGGCCCTTGAGCTTGGCGGAGTAGGTCGCCTCGTCCACGGAGAGGTCGCCGTTGCGGATCTCCATCGGCGAGTCGTCGTTGACGATCTGCTGGCGGCCCATGGCGAGTCGGAGGCGGGCCTCGACCTCGGCCGGACCCGCGGTGTCGAGCAGAACGTCGTCGATGCCCCAGTCGGCGGTCACGGCGGCCAGGCCGCCCTCGGTGACGACGAGGACGAGCGGACAGCCGGGGCCGGTGGAGCGCAGCAGCTGGCACAGGCTGCGCACCTGCGGCAGGTCGCGGCGGCCGTCGATGAGGATGACGTCGGCGCCGGGGGTGTCGACGAGAGCGGGTCCCTCGGCCGGGGCCACCCGCACGTTGTGCAGGAGCAGGCCGAGCGCGGGCAGCACCTCCGTCGACGGCTGGAGGGCGTTGGTCAGGAGCAGCAGAGAACTCATATGTCTGGTTCCTCCTCGGTCCCTGCGAGGACGTGTGCGGTGCGGCACTGCTCTGCGATCCCGGTGGCCCCGTACACCTGCGGTTTCCCGCTTCGTATACAACGCTTCCGAAAGCACAAAAGGACCCGGGGGCTACGCTGCCCGAGTCCTCTGCCCAGCAGAATAGCCCACATGAGCAACCGTCCGGCAGGTCATGCGGCACGTTCCACCGTTCGTCCGAATACCGAGACAGGCAGACAGGGCCCTATCCGGACGTTTCTGCGCACGGCCGACGGAGTTCCGGTCGATTCCGTATACAACCCGACCGCGGTCGTATACGAAGCGGCGCCGGACGCCTCCTGTCCACCCTCCCGTGACCTCGTGTTCGTGATCGCCCACGGCTTCACCGGGGACGTGGACCGGCCGCACGTACGAAGGGTGGCGGGTGTCCTCGCCCGTTACGGCGCCGTCGTCACCTTCTCCTTCCGGGGCCACGGTGCCTCGGGCGGCCGGTCCACGGTCGGCGACAGGGAGGTCCTGGACCTGGCCGCCGCGGTGGAGTGGGCGCGCGGCTTCGGGCACGCGCGCGTGGTGACCGTCGGCTTCTCCATGGGCGGCTCCGTGGTGCTGCGGCACGCGGCCCTGCGGCCGGGCACGGTCGACGCGGTGGTGTCGGTCAGCGCCCCCGCGCGCTGGTACTACCGGGGCACCGCGCCCATGCGCCGCCTGCACTGGCTGGTCACCCGCCCCGAGGGCCGCCTGGTCAGCCGCTACGGACTGCGCACGCGCATCCACCACCGCGACTGGGACCCGGTGCCGCTCTCCCCGGTCCAGGCCGTCCCGAGGATCGCCCCCACCCCGCTCCTCGTCGTGCACCGCGACCGCGACGGCTATTTCCCGCTCGACCACCCCAGGATGCTGGCCGAGGCCGCCGGCGAGCACGGCCAACTCTGGGTGGAGCCCGGCATGGGCCACGCCGAGCACGCGGCGGACGAGGCCCTGCTGGCCCGGATCGGGAACTGGGCCTGCACCCCGGTGCCTTAGCCTGGCAGCGTCCGTCCCTACTCTTCCGCCGTTGATAGAGGAACCAGATGCCCAAGGTCACGGTCCGCTACTGGGCCGCTGCCAAGGCCGCGGCCCAGGTCGCCGAGGAGCCGTACGACGCGGCCACACTCGCCGACGCGCTCGCCGCGGTGCGTGAGCGACACCCCGGTGAACTCACGCGCGTCCTGCAGCGATGCTCCTTCCTCGTCGACGGTGACCCCGTGGGGACCCGCGCGCATGAGACGGTACGGCTGGCCGAGGGCGGCACGGTCGAGGTGCTCCCGCCGTTCGCAGGAGGGTGAGGCGATGAGCGACCAGCCGTATCAGGGCGGGCCGTACGAGGGGTACGACCCGTACGGACAGCAGCAACAGCAACAGCAGCAGAACCACCAGCAGCAACAGCAGCAGGCGGCGCAGGCGTGGTCCGGGCAGCCCCAGGGCGGGTACGACGCGTACGGGCAGTACGGCCAGTACGCCGACCCGTACCCGCAGGCCGGGTACGACCCGCAGCACACCCAGCAGTGGCAGGGCCAGACCTGGGAGACGCAGACGCACGCACACGTGCAGGCGGCGGAGCCGGCGTACCTGCCGCCGCAGGAGCCGTACGCCCCGCAGGCCCCGGCCCCCGAACCCCAGCGGCACCAGCAGCCGGAGCCCGCCCCCGCCCCCGGTCCCGAACCGGAGGGCGAGCCCGGCTTCGGACCCGCCACCCTCGCCGGGAACTCGCGCGTCACCGACGCCCAGCGGGCCCGTCTGGAGGGCCGCTCCCCGATCATCGAGCCCGGCATGCAGCCGGCGCTGCTCACCGCCGTGCTGGGCCTGCTGCTCGCCGCGACGGCCCCGATCGCCTCGTACGCCCTCGTCGTACCGCTGGTCCTGCTCCAGGCCGTGACGGCAGCGGGCTGGTTCCGGCTGAACGGCATGTGGCCCGCCCGGCAGGGCATCGCGCTGGCCTTCGCGGGCGGGCTCACCGCGGACGTGGCGGTCCTGGCCGCGGGCCGCGACCACGCGCCGGCCGCGATCCTCGGCCCCCTCGGCATCTGGGTCCTGCTGGCCCTGGTCCTCCAGCTGCGCTCGCACGCCTCGCCCGACGAGCGGATGTACGGCCTGATGGCGACGGTCGCCTCCTCGGCCCTGGCGGTCCTCGCGACGGGCTACCTGGCCGCCGACCCGCACGCGGTGTCGGTGGGCGCGGCAGCCGTGGCGGTGGCCGTCCTGGCGCGCGCCCTGCCCCTGCCCACCCCCGCCTCGGTCGTCGTCTCCCTGCTGGCCGCGGCGGGCGCGGGCATCGCGGTGGGCGGCATGACGGACTTCGGCACCAAGGGCGCCGCCCTGGGAGCGGCGGCAGCGGTCTGCGCCCTGATCGGGCACCGGGTCGCCAGCTACGACTACCCCTCCCGCTTCGTCCACTTCACAGCGGGCGTGGCGCTGCCCTTGTCGGCGGCGGCCCCGGTGGTGTGGCTAGTGGGACGTGCGCTCGGCTGAGCGCCTGAAAGGGGCGCGGGCAACTGCGCGACCAGCCACGATGCACCCGCAGTCAGGAACGGCGAAACACCCCCACGGCGCATGCCCGAAGGGCCGCATCCCCCTCCACCGGTGTCCGACCCGGAGGGGGATGCGGCCCTTCAGCCGTCACAGGGAACCCACTCAGACCGCGATCGCGACCTCCGCAAGCCCACCATGCTGGGCGACGACCGTACGGTCGGCCGTCGCACCGGGGACGAGGGCGCGGACGGTCCAGGTGCCCTCCGCCGCATAGAAGCGGAACTGCCCCGTGGCGGAGGTGGGGACCTCCGCGGTGAACTCGCCGGTCGAGTCCAGCAGACGGACGTAGCCGGTCACCGGCTCGCCGTCGCGGGTCACCTGACCCTGGATCGTGGTCTCACCGGGCTTGATCGTCGAGGCGTCCGGGCCGCCGGCCTTCGCTCCACACATGACTGTCTCCAGAGGGGTCTGACCAGAAGGTCGGTCGGGATGGGTTACTTGTTGGCGCCGAGCTCGATCGGCACGCCGACGAGGGAGCCGTACTCGGTCCAGGAGCCGTCGTAGTTCTTGACGTTCTGGACGCCGAGCAGCTCGTGCAGCACGAACCAGGTCAGGGCCGAGCGCTCACCGATGCGGCAGTAGGCGATCGTGTCCTTGGCGAGGTCCACGCTCTCCTCGGCGTACAGCTCCTTCAGGTCGTCGTCCGACTTGAAGGTGCCGTCGTCGTTGGCGTTCTTCGACCACGGGATGTTGCGGGCGGTCGGGACGTGGCCCGGACGCTGCGACTGCTCCTGCGGCAGGTGGGCCGGGGCGAGCAGCTTGCCGGAGAACTCGTCGGGCGAGCGGACGTCGACCAGGTTCTGCGCGCCGATCGAGGCGACCACGTCGTCACGGAAGGCACGGATGGAGGTGTCCTGCGCCTTGGCCTTGTAGTCGGTCGAGGCGCGCTCGGGCACGTCGGAGCCGTCGACCAGCTCGCGGGCGTCCAGCTCCCACTTCTTGCGGCCACCGTCGAGAAGCTTGACGTTCTCGTGGCCGTACAGCTTGAAGTACCAGTAGGCGTACGACGCGAACCAGTTGTTGTTGCCGCCGTAGAGGATCACCAGGGTGTCGTTGGCGATGCCCTTCTTCGACAGGAGCTTCTCGAAGCCGTCCTGGTCGATGAAGTCACGGCGGACCGGGTCCTGGAGGTCCTTGGTCCAGTCGATGCGGATCGCGTTCTTGATGTGGTTCTTCTCGTAGGCGCTGGTGTCCTCGTCGACCTCGACGATGGCGATCGTCGAGTCGTCCAGGTGGTCCTGCAGCCAGTCGGCGTCGACCAGGACGTCGCTGCGGCTCATGCTCTTTCTCCTCCGGGGCAGTTACGGCGGGGCGTACGAGTGCGAGGGGTGCGTGCCCGGGACCGAGCGACGCACGGGTGCCCTTCGAACAGGGCGGGTGAGGGATGCGGAAGTGCGCGGACTTCGGCTCAGAAGGGGCGACAGAGCATGGCGGCAACGCGGCACAGGTCCACTGCCCGCCGCTTCGTGAGATCCGCCTGTCGCTTCATGGCCCCGATCGTAGGGACGTCCGGGCGGGCGTGTCACCGGTGTGTCGAATTTTGAGACGCGATCGTCCGAATGGCGGAACGACAGAGCGCCCGGGCCGTCGCGGGACGGCTTCCGGGCGCTCGTGTGGGTCCATGCATCTGCGGTGCGGACGCGCGTGTCTCGACTTTCGGACACGCGCGGTTTCACCGGCAGTCGTACTACCCCGCCAGCTTGACGTCCGAACCCTTCACGCTGATCTCCACACCGTTCTCGGCGGCCTGCACCTTGTCCAGCTTGATGCCGCCGGGGAGCTGGTCGACGGCCTGCTGGAAGTCGGTGATCTGGCGGATGCGGCCCTCGGCGATGGCGGCGCCGCCGAGCGCGGGCAGCGAGTCGGCGTGCACCTTGACCTTGTCGTTCTCGACGGTGACCGTGCTGAGGACGTAGACCGGGTTGGGCAGCTTGGTGCCGAGGACCGTGGCGTCCACCGCGACCTTGATCTTGCCGTTGCCGCCGTCGGACAGGCCGACGACCTGGGCTGTGACGCCCGGGGCGACCGGGGTCGGCTCGGACTTGGCGGTCTTCAGCAGCTCGTCGTACGCGATCGTCGCGGTGCCGGTGGCGGTGGCCGCGGTGGCGGAGCTGTAGTCGCCGGAGAAGTCGACGCCCTTCATGTCTGCCTTGAGGTCGTCGATGCGGATGGTCTTGCCGCCGGTGCCGGTGGCCGCCTCGTAGTCCTGGATGCCGACCTCGACGTCGTCCAGGGAGCCGCCCGCGACCTGGGTGAGGAAGGGGAAGCCCTTGATGTTCACGTCCGGGGTCGACGCCAGGTTCTCCGTCGTCTTGAGCTTGTCCGCGGCCTCGCCCTCGGCGAAGTGCACCGCGACACGGTCGGCGATCACGAAGAGCCCGCCCAGGACCACGACGATGATCAGGATTATTCGCAGGGCGCGCATGTGGTGGTTCCCCCGGGTCGGCGGTGGTGTACGGCTACGCCACGGTAACCCCGCGGGGCTGGGCCGGGGCGGGTTTGTGGATCAGTTGTGACAGGCGTCGGGAGGCCTACCCTGGACTCATGTACGCACGGCGACGTCACGTGTACTTCGCCATGATGGGGACGTGCCTCACGCTCTTCGTCCTGGCGTGGGCGGTCGTGCGTCTCTGGTCGATCCCGGTGGCCGTCGGCATGTGCGTGGTGGCCATGATCATCCCGCCGGTTGCCGCGATGATCGCGAACCGGCGGGGACCGGAGGACCGCTGGTGGGACGACCCGTCCGGCGATCCCAAGTCCGACGAGTGGTGGGACGAGCTGGACGGCAAGAAGCGTCCCAGGCCCTAGCGTCCGAGGTCCTGGCGTCCGAGGTCCTGGCGTCTCAGTAGACGAGCGCCTGCGTCTCGTCCGTCAGGGCCTCCTGCACGAAGACCTGCGCGCCCGCGATCCGTACGCCCTCGATCACGTCCTTCTCCGTGATCTCCCGCCGGGCCGCGCACTGCGTGCACAGGGTGATGCGGCCGGCCGCGAGGATCGAGTCGATCAGGTCCGGCAGCGGAGCCGCGTGCGGCAGCTCGAACTCGGCGGCCCGCCCCGGCAGCGCGAACCAGGACGACTCCCCGGTCAGCCACAGCGACACCTCGACCCCGCTGGCCACAGCCACTGCCGCCACCGTGAACGCCTGCGAGCAGCGCTCGGGGGCATCGGCCCCGGCGGTCACCTTGATCACTAGCTTCTTCGCCATGCCGGAAGCGTAGCCGCGACGACGATCGCCACGAGGAGTCCGGTGACGCTGAGGGCGGTGAGTACGGCGCTCACGGTGTCGCCGCCGACGCGCCGGGCCCGTCGGTGGCGGTGCGTACCGGGGTGGAACGGCGGGAGCACGTAGGCGGGGTCGAGGGGTTCCGGTGCGCGGTCCCGCTGCGGCGCCCGTTCCTGCTGCCGCTTGCACTCCTCGTAGGGCAGACCTCGGTCGCTCGTCATGCGCGGTGCTCCCTCCGCTGGTGCTGCCGCAGCAGCACGTTGGCATCGGTCTCCGCGCTGCGGTCGTACGTGGTGCGTGCCGCCTCGCGCCGCTCCGCCAGCTCGGTGCACACCGGGCAGCCGGGAACCGGCCGGGGCGGGCGGCTGACGTCCTGCGGGTCGGGCGGTGCGCTCGCGCCGGCCGCGCGGGTGTGCGCGTTCGTCGCCCGCACCTCGGCGCTCAGCCGCTCCCGGGGCGTGACCGGGCGCAGCGAGGCGGGGTCGGCCTGCCACTCCCGGCCACCGCCGACGGGGCGCAGCATCGCGTACGGGCCTGACTTGTCCTGGTACTCACCGATCCTGCTCGTCGCCGGGTCGTAGAGGAGGGATCCGGGTTCGAGGGGCTCCGACTTCGTTGTCATCGGGCTCGCTCCTTTCCGTGAACGCCTGTGCGCAGCGCGAACGTAGAACTACGCTGCGTGTTCGGGTGCTATGAGCATGGCGCACGGAAAAGGCGTTTGGGCTGTTGAGCGGCCCAACTTCAACGCAGGGCCCGCCAAATTCAACAAATTCAACAGGAGCGGGATGCCGCAACGACTGGTGATCACGGGACGGAGTCAGGAGCCAAGGGGGCGATTCATCGAGGAGTTACGACGCCTGAGGACCGAACGGGGCCTGAGCCTGCGGGATCTCGCGAAGGAGGTGGGCTGGGACGCGTCCCAGTTCAGCAAGATGGAGAGCGGGCGGACGCTGGGCGGCCCGGAGGTCGTACAGGCGCTGGACCAGTTCTACGGGGTGCCTGGGCTACTGGTGACGCTGTGGGAGTTGGCGGCGGCGGACCCGACTCAGTTCAAGGAGCGGTACCGGCGGTACATGCTTCTGGAGTCGGAGGCGGTGAGTCTTTGGCACTACGGCGTGAGCAGGCCGCCAGGGCTTCTTCAGACCGATGCATACGCACGTGAAGCGCTCATGGCGGGCGGGATCAAGGGAATCGAGCTGGACCAGCAGGTGGAAGCGCGCACCGGTCGGCGGGAACTGCTGGAGGGAGGAGATGCCCCGACGTTCCGCAGCATTCTGTCCGAGGCGGTCCTGTGGACTCCGTTGCCCAACCGGGGCGAGTGGCGGGAGCAGTTGGAGTACCTGGTGGAGATGTCGGAGCGCCCGAACATCACCCTCCAGGTATTGCCGTTCAGCGCCAGTTTTCACGGTCTGGCGAGCACCACCATGATGTTCCTACGGTTGCTGGACACCCGTACCGTGGCATACGCCGAGAACGACGTACACGGTTAACTGATCGCAGAACCGAGCAGAGTTGAGCGTTTCCAGCGCACTTATGATGCGCTGCGCGATGCGGCCCTGTCGCCAGCCGAGTCGCGGAAGTTCATCCTGCGGATGTTGGAGGAAGAGCCGTGCGAGCCATCGACCCGAACAACCTGACGTGGCGCAAGAGCAGCTACAGCAACTCGGACGGCGGTGAGTGCATCGAGGTCTCCGACGACCTCCTTCGCACAGCCGCCTGGCGCAAGAGCAGCTACAGCAACACGGACGGCGGCGACTGCGTCGAAGTCGCCGACAACCTCCCCCTCGTCCCCGTCCGTGACAGCAAGGACACCGCCCGCAGCCCCCTGATCTTCGCGGCCTCGGCCTGGGCGGCCTTCGTGGACGAGATCAAGCGCTGACCTGGTCCGAATCGTGATCTGCTCCTCTACAACTCCATGTGCATGCCATGGGTCTGCTGTGAGGTGCAAGCACCAGAGGAATCACCAGAAGAGAGACCCGGCCGACGCGGCCGTACGACGTGGCTGCTCGGCGCCGCCGCCCTGCTGGGCCTGGTCGCCGGCACCTGTGCCGGGTACCTCGTGCAGGCCGACCGCGAGCCCACGAAACTGCCGTCGCTCTCCCAGCCGGTGATCAAGCAGGCCGAGGGTGAGGTCGAGCCGCTCTCGGCTGCGCAGGACCGCAGGATCAGGACCGACGGCGACCTGCGCAAGCTGCTGCTGAGGAAGCCGGGCGGCGCGCGTGAGGTGAACTGGGTGCCTCGCGACGGCTGGATGGACCTGGCCGCGTACGCCGAGGAATACACCGGCCCGGCCGAAGAGTTCGGCAGGCTCGTGACCGACGAGTTCCGCCGGGCGGCCGTCACCGGCTGGAAGGCCGGCGGCTCGTACCGGGTGGAGATCCGGCTGGTCCAGTACCGGCAGGAGGACTCCATGGCGGCGGTCGACGGCAGCCGTAACCTCCACGACTGGGCGGAGAAGGAGTCCGCGACCGACAGCTGGAGCATCCCCGGAACCGGTGACGGCAGGGCGTACGTCCACACCCGGCCGCTCGGCGACCCCGGATACGAGCCGCTGTACTCCGCCGAGGCGCACGCCTGGCGCGGGGACATCGCGATGGAGATCTGGGTCTACGACAGCAAGCCGATCACCAAGAAGACGATCATGGACCTGGCCGAGCGGCAGATGGAGCGGCTGTGACCGAGACACAGATCGGGCCTCCCGAGCCGACCGCGCCGAAGCCCCGCCGCCGGGGCCGTATCGCCGCCCTCGCCGGTTCCGTGCTGCTGGCCGGGGCCCTCCTCGCCGGCGTGGGCTACACGGTCGTGACCGTGGACGGCGCCGACCGCGACGCGGGCGCTCCCGTCTGGAAGTTCCCGAAGGTGACGGCCGACAAGGACAAGACGACGACGCGGAAGGGGCTCGAGGGCATGCTCGTGCCGTACGGGACCGGCGCCTTGGTCCGCGGACCCGACATCGGGCAGTTCGGCTCCGAGGCGCAGCTCAGCGGCGCCCGGGCCACGGCCCTGCGGAAGGAGTCGGTGAGCGGCCTGCCTCGGTCCCTGCGCAAGCGACTGGAGCAGCAGATCGACCGGCAGCACATCAAAGGCATGGCGATGCGCAGCTATTTCAGCCAGGAATCAGACGGCTCTCGGGCCGAGGGCATCTATTCCGTGAGCGTCACGCTGACCCAGATGGAGGACAGGGCCGCGGTCCGCTCCATCTCGACGTTCCAGAACACGTTCCTCGACGCCCTGGGCGGTCTGCGTGAGGGCCCGAAGATCAAGGGCCACAAGAACGCCAAGTGTTTCCGCTCGCCCCAGGGCGCCGACGAGGATCTCGTCATGATGCTCTGCTCCGGGTACGTCGGCGACATCCTGGTCACCACGACCGCGGACGGCCCGAAATCGCTCGACGCCGACGGGGTCGCGAAGCTCCTGCGTACCCAACTCGACCGCATCGCCGAGCCGGGAGAGGCCGTATGAGCGAGCAGCAGACGACGACCGAGACCGCCGCGCAGATCGCGGCACCCGACCTTCCCACGGCCCCGCCGCCCGCCCCCGGCAAGGACCGCCGCGTCCTGCGGGCGCTGCTGCGCTGGACCGCGGCCGTCACGGTCTTCGCGGTGGCCGGGGCGGGAACGGCGTACGGGATCACCCGGATGGACCGGGCGGACGTCCCCGGGCTGGCCACCGCGTCGGACGGCCGCTGGGCCTACCCGGAGCTGACCAGGCCGCCCCTGCCCTCCGGCAGCCCCGCACCCTTCGCCGACGCGAACCGGGCCGGCGTCCACTACGCCGACCTGCGCGCCCTGGTCCTGCCCGCGCCCGCGGGCGCCAAGGAGGACAAGGCGCTGCGCGGCACGGACGGCTGGCTGGCGACGGAGGACTACCTGGCGGAGTACTCCCTCAAGGAGGACCGCGACGAGCTGCGGCAGAAGCTCGTCGACACCGGTCTGCGGCACATCGCGGCCCGTGGCTGGACCGCCCCGGACGGCACCCGGACCCGTATCTACCTGCTTCAGTTCGGTACGGCGAACGTCGTGGAGAACCAGTTCGCGAGCGACAACGTCGCCTACAGCACCCCGGCCTACCAGGTGCGCGGCTCCGGCGAGACCGTCTACGACGAGGGCTTTCCCGAGGCGGCAGCCGTCTCGCAGGTCGAGCGCACCGCCTACGCCGAGGCGAAGCCGTACGGTGCCGAGCAGGTCCGGCAGGCCTACGTCGCCGCGGCGGACGTCTTCGCGGTGATCCTGCAGTCCCGCAAGGGCACAGCCCCCGCCGTCCCCTTCCAGCAGACGGTCGTCCTGCAGAGCCAGCTGCTCGGCTGAGGTGTACCTGGCCAGGAGCGCCGGGCCCAGGCCGCGTAAGCTGGGCCCCGGCTCTGTCGTATGCCCACCCTCGCTCAAGGAGCACCCGTGGAGATCTTCTTCGAAACCCTGCTGGTCCTGGTCTGCGTCGGCGTCCTCGCCTTCGCCGGACTGACCGTGAAGAAGCTGTACCAGGGCCAGCGCTGACCACCTCTAGGAACTTCTGCTCATGATCGAGATCCCGTCCGACCTCCACAAGGACCTGGTCCCCCTCGCCTTCCTGCTCGGCAACTGGGCCGGTGCCGGCGTCCACGACTTTCCCGGCTCGGAGAAGTGCAACTTCGGCCAGGAGGTCACCTTCACCCACGACGGCCGGGACTTCCTGGAGTACCGCTCCCACACCTGGGTGCTGGACAACGACGGGAACAAGGTCCGCCCGCTGGATTCGGAGTACGGCTTCTGGCGGATCGACGCGAACCGCAAGGTCGAGGTCACGATGACCCGCGACGACGGTGTCATCGAGATCTGGTACGGCGACATGGCCGACAAGAAGCCGCAGATCGACCTGGTCACGGACGCCGTGGCCCGGACGGCCGTCTCCGCCCCCTACAGCGGCGGCAAGCGTCTGTACGGCTACGTCAAGAGCGACCTGATGTGGGTCGGCGAGAAGCAGACCCCCGAGGTCGAGCTGCGCCCCTACATGTCGGCCCACCTGAAGAAGGTCGTCACCCCGGAGGACGTCGAGCGCTGGGCCAAGGCTCTCCCGGACGACATGCCGGACGACGGCATCGCCTTCTTCAAGTAGTCCTACACTCGTCGGTGTGGTGAGCACCGACTGGAAGAGCGACCTCAGGCAGCGCGGCTACCGGCTGACGCCGCAGCGGCAACTTGTGCTCGAAGCCGTGGACACCCTGGAGCACGCGACCCCCGACGACATCCTCAGCGAGGTGAGGAAGACGGCGTCGGGGGTCAACATTTCCACCGTCTACCGCACGCTGGAGCTGCTGGAGGAACTGGGCCTGGTCAGCCACGCCCACCTCGGCCACGGTGCGCCCACCTACCACCTCGCCGACCGCCACCATCATCTGCACCTGGTGTGCCGCGACTGCGAGAACGTCATCGAGGCGGACGTGGCAGTGGCCTCAGACTTCACGGCCAAGCTGCGCGAGCAGTTCGGTTTCGACACCGACATGAAGCACTTCGCGATCTTCGGCCGCTGCAAGGACTGCTCTCTGAAGAGTTCAACTACCACGTCGTAGGCTTGCCCGTATGAAGAGCCCCCTGCTGTCCCTGCCCGGCGCCGTCCCCGCCGAGGGCGTGGACGAAGGCGTCGCCGCCCACTACGGCGACCTGTTCCGCGAACAGCGCGCCCTCGCGGACGGCACCGGATTCGTCGATCTCTCCCACCGCGGGGTGATCGCCGTCTCCGGCGAGGACCGCCTCGCCTGGCTGCATCTGCTGCTCACCCAGCACGTCAGCGACCTGCCCGCGGGCGAGGCCACCGAGGCGCTGATCCTGTCCGCGCACGGGCACATCGAGCACGCCCTGTACCTGGTGGACGACGGCACGACGGTCTGGGCCCATGTGGAGCCCGGCACCCAGGAGGCGCTGATCGCCTACCTGGAGTCGATGAAGTTCTTCTACCGGGTCGAGGTCGCCGACCGCACGGCGGACTTCGCCGTCGTCAGCCTGCCCGCCGGCTCGATCACCGAGGTGCCCGAGGGAGTCGTCGTACGCGAGACGGCGTACGGCCGTGACCTCTTCCTGCCCCGCGCCGACCTGGAGTCCTTCGCCGACAGGTCCGGCCCCGCGGCCGGTCTGCTCGCCCACGAGGCGCTGCGCGTCGAGCACCACCGCCCCCGCCTCGGCTTCGAGACCGACCACCGCACGATCCCGCACGAGCTGGGCTGGATCGGCACCGCGGTCCACCTCCAGAAGGGCTGCTACCGCGGCCAGGAGACGGTGGCCCGCGTGCAGAACCTGGGCAAGCCGCCCCGTCGGCTGGTCTTCCTGCACCTGGACGGCAGCGAGGTCCACCTGCCGGTGCACGGCACCGAGATCCGTCTCGCCGACGAGGGCCCCGACGGCCGCAAGATCGGCTTCGTGACGACGTCCGTACGCCACCACGAACTGGGCCCGATCGCTCTCGCCCTGGTCAAGCGCAACGTACCGACCGACGCCCGTCTGGTCGCGGGGGAGACGGCGGCCGCCCAGGAGACGGTCGTGGAGCCCTAGGGCGGGTTCAGGGAGTTCGCGGTGCCGGACTGTGCGCCGGGGCGCGCGAAGGGAGCAGGGAGGCGACGGCCTTCCCGATGTCGGCCTCCGTCACCTCTCCCATCTGGGATGCGGCGATCTTCCCCGCCGGATCGACGACGATCGTGAACGGCAGGGACTGCGCGTTCACCAGGCCGCGGGGGAGACGCAGGGCTTGCCGTCCGCGCGGGTCCATGAGGGACGGGTAGCCGAGCCGGAACTCCTTCTGGAACGCACGCCCGTTGCCGCTCGTGGCGTCGTTGTTCAGGCCCAGGACCTGCACCCCGCGGTCGGCCCACGTCTGCTGGATCCTGCTCAGCGCGGGGGCCTCGGCGCGGCACGGGCCGCACCAGGAGGCCCACGCGTTGATCACCACGACCTTGCCCCGGTAGTCGGACAGACGGACCGTGCGGCCGTCCAGTGTGGTCCCGGCCAGGTCCGGCGCCGTGGGGCGCTCGCCTTCGCTCAGGGTGGTGGTGAGCGCATCGGAGGGGCTGGTGTCCTCGTAGCCGGCGGTGCCTGTGCAGCCCGCGAGCACGGCGCAGGCCGTCAGCGCCCCCGCTGCCGCCGCGTACCGGCGTGCGTAGGTGACAGCCCCGCGCCAGGTGACGGTCATGTCACGTTCCCCCCCATGTGCGATGACGGGCCATCGGCCGACGTCCTTCGACGATCATTGTCCTCCGGGCCTGCCGGAGCCGGGAGTTGGGTGGCTCGGCCGGGGGCCTGCGAGGGCGAAGCCGGCCGGGCCCGAGTGGAACCCCTCCGAACGAGTGGCCTAACGTACTGGTCAACTCGCCTGCGTCGTATGGGAAAGAAGACCGTCACCGTGCCTTCCAGCCGCCGGACCCGGCTCGTCATCGGCGTCGGGGTGTGCGTCCTGGCCTCGGCCGCCGCCGTCACCGCCTACGCCTTCCAGCACCGTGACCCCGGCGTGCCGGCCGCGAAGAACTCCGATGCCCCGCAGTGCCGCCGCATCACCGATGCCGCGCCCGACTCGCTGGGTGGTCTCTCGCGCTGGGACAGCGACGCTTCCGGTGTGGCCGTGTGGGGTGACCGGGCCATCGTGCTGCGGTGCGGGGTGACGCCGCCGGGGCTGACCCACGACCCGTGCTTCGCGGTCGACGGGGTGGACTGGGTGATCGACACGAAGCAGTCCACTCACACGCGCAAGGTCATCGTCACCTACGGCCGTACCCCGGCCACGCAGGTGGTGTTCGACGGCGGGGGCAGGACGGATGCCGCCCTGGTCGAGCTGTCCCGTCTGGTCGCCCCCATCCGGCAGGCCTCGCACTGCCTCGACTCCGCCTGAGCGGCCGACGCCGGACAGGCCCTAGATCTCCAGCAGCACGGTGAAGGGCCCGTCGTTCGTCAAGGAGACGCGCATCTGCGCCCCGAACCGGCCCGTCGCCACCGTCGCGCCCAGGGCGCGCAACTGGGCGACCACCTCGTCGACCAGCGGCTCGGCGACATCGCCGGGGGCGGCCGCGTTCCAGGTGGGACGGCGCCCCTTACGGGCGTCGCCGTAGAGGGTGAACTGGCTGATGACGAGCAGCGGGGCGTCGATGTCGCTGCACGACCTCTCGTCCTGCAGCATCCGGATCGACCAGAGTTTGCGGGCCAGCTGGGCCGCCTTCTCCTTGGTGTCCTCATGGGTCACGCCGACCAGGACGCACAGGCCCTCGCCCTCGATCGCGCCCACCGTCTCGCCGTCCACGACGACGCTCGCGCCGTCCACCCTCTGCACCACCGCACGCATGCGGACCATCATGCCGGGTGCCCCGGCCCTGGTCACGGGCGGTCCATTATTGATCCTTAAGCCCCCATCTGGGGCCGTTCGGGGGCACTCGGTCACATAGCGGCCACTTGGGGTGGCACGATGCTTCCACACGCCGGTCGAGGGGACGGTCACAAGCACATGAGCACACCGAGTACCGGGGGGCTGGAGACGTACCGGCCGCCCGCGCAGCGCGACGACAGCCCGCCGGGCCCGTCGCTGCCCGCGGAGCCGCCCGAGCACGACCTGGCCAGGCTGAGTCTGCCCGAACTGCGCACCCTGCGCCGCGACGCCCAGCGCGACGAGGCGGACCTCAGCTATGTGCGGCGGCTGCTGCAGGGCCGGATCGACATCCTGCGCGCGGAACTGGCCCGGCGCGGCCGGGCGTCCGTGCCGGCGCCCGCGGACGCCTCCGTGGTGGAGCGGCTCCCGGAGATCCTCACCGACGCCCCGGCCCGGCAGCGCTCCTCGGCCCGCCACGTCACGCTCGGCACCCCGCACAACGAGGAGTACCGGCGGCTGGCCGCGGAGATGCTCGCCGAGGTCGAGCTGTCGGACCTCGAGGCCCGTACCGACCTGGAACTGACCACCGCCATGGGCCGCCTGGTCCGCTACGAGCAGGAGGTCTCCCGGCGCCGCCAGCGCCTGCAGCGCACCACCGACGACTGCAGCGGGGAGATCGCGCGCCGCTACCGGGTGGGTGAGGCCCAGGTGGACGACCTGCTCACCTGACGGGGCGGGCGGCCGCGAGGAAATCCGGACGACACCGCCCGGGCCGCGCGCCTACGGTGAACTCATGACCATCGACGTCCGCACGGTCACCGAGGCCGAGTTCGAGGACTGGCAGCGCGCCCTGAAGACAGGGTTCCTGCATGAGCCGGTGCTGACCGCCGAGCAGCTCGACGCCCGCCGCAGACAGTTCGTCGAGGGCCGCCTGCTCGGCGCCTTCGACGGCGGCCGCTGCGTGGCGACCTTCCGCTCCTTCGCCCAGGAGGTCACCGCGGTGGGCGGCACCCCCATACCCGCGGACGCGATCTCCAACGTCACCGTCACCCCCACCCACCGCCGCCGCGGCCTGCTGACCCGCATGATGAACCGGGACTTGTCGGCGGCGAAGGAGCGCGGCGACGTCGTCGCCACCCTGATCGCCGCCGAGTACCCGATCTACGGCCGCTACGGCTTCGGACCCGCGACCTGGACGACCGAGTGGACCGTCGAGGTCCCCCGGGCCGGCCTCGACCCCCGCTGGTCGGGCCCGGAGGACGGCGGCCGGATCGACCTGGTGGACGGCGAGGACGTCCGCAAGCTCGGACCCGAACTGCACGAGCGGGTGCGCCGTACCCGGCCCGGCGTGGTCAGCCGGGACGAGCTGTGGTGGCAGCTGAACACCGGTGCCGTTCGCTTCGGCAGCAACTGGACCGAGCCGTTCTACGCCGTGTACCGCTCCGCCTCCGGCGAGGTCGAGGGACTGGTGTCCTACGAGTCGGACGACACCTGGCACGGCAAACAGCCGCACAACACCGCCGACGTCAACTGGCTGATCGGTGCGACCCCGGCGGCCGAGGGCGCCCTGTGGCGTTACCTGTGCTCGATCGACTGGATCACGAAGGTCAAGAGCGGCTGGCGCAGCCCGGACGACCTGCTGCCGTTCTTCCTGCCCGACCCGCGCGCGGCCCGGGTCACCGAGCATGCGGACTGGCTGTGGGTGCGGATCCTGGACGTCGTACGGGCGCTGGAGATGCGGACGTACGAGGGGACGGGGGCGGTGGTGCTGGAGGTCGTGGACGGAGCCGGTCTCGCCGACGGGCGGTATCTGCTGGACGCGTCCCCCGACGGTGCGTCCTGCACCCCCACCACCCGGGGCGCCGACCTCGTCCTCGACGTGGCCGGGCTGGCGTCGCTGTGGCTCGGTGACGAGTCCGCGGTGCGCCTGGCCGCGCTCGGCCGGGTGCAGGAAGAGCGGGAGGGCGCCGCCCGGAAGGCCGACGCCCTGTTGCGTGGGTCCAGGCGTCCTTGGTGCCCGGACATCTTCTGAGGGCTCCTTCCGGCCGGACTGCAGGCTCCCCTCCGGAGATGAGTCCGGCCAACTGCGAATAACTGGACCACTAAGGGTTTAGTTGGCTGCCAACTTAGCCGGGGGTGCCCCGACTGGTAAGTGACTCATAACCACCTACCGAACAACTGCCTTAAGTTGGCGCAAAGTTGTAGCGTTCCTCCGTGGACCCGGAACACGCCTCCGCCAGTGAGCGGAAGAGGCCACAGCGGTCACGCACGTCACACCGCGAGGTGGCCGACGCACTGCGCGCCCGGATCAGGTCGGGCGTGCTGCGACCGGGGCAGCGCATGCCCACCCAGGCCACGCTCGCCGACGAGTTCGGCGTGGAGCGCGGTGCCGTACGCGAGGCCCTGCGCATACTGCAGTCCGAGCATCTGCTCACCAACGTGTCCAAGGGCAGCCCCGCCACGGTGGCCGCACCCGAGGAGCACGCCGGTCCGGCGGCCGGCTCCATGGCGCCGCCGCAGCCCACCATGGTGGGCCTCGCACCCCGCATCGCGGCGGCCTTCGCCGCCCCGCACGTCGAGATCGACGCCCTCTGCCTGACCTCGGTCTCGCTGAACCTCGCGATCGCCGAGCCCCTCCGGCAGATCCACGCCGGGCGGCTGAGACCGGCCAGGGTCGACGTCCGGGTGCTACTGCCCAGCCGGGACATCGACCTCGCCTTCCCGGTGCCGGTGGACGCCTCCGACGGCGGTCTGCTGCACCGGCGCTGGCTGGCCCAGCGCAACGCCCAGGGCCAGGTGCTGCGGCACAACCTCCAGGCCCTGCGCTCCACGCACGGCATCGACGTGCAGGTCCACTTCCGGGCCCTTCCGTTCACCCCGCCGGTCAAGCTCTACCTGCTCAACGGGGCCGAGGCGCTGTTTGCGTACTACACGCTCTCCCGCCGCGAGCGGGAGATCGACCACGAGCACCTGCAGATGTACGACGCCGACGGCACGCGGTCGATGCTGTTCGCCTTCGAGCAGGGCGCGGACCTGCGCGACACCACGTACGTCGAGCAGTCCCACCTGTGGTTCAACGCGTTGTGGGAGACGATCAGTTCCGAACTGATCCTGTCGTCCTGAGGTCCCGCCCACGGAGGAGCACATGGACGTGAACGGCAGCAGGCGAGTCCTGCCCACGGAGATCGCCGACACCCTGCGCGAACGGATCCGGACCGGACAGCTCAGGGCCGGAGAGCGCCTCCCCACCCAGGCCGAGCTGGCCGAGGAGTTCGGCGTGGAGCGCGCTACCGTGCGCCAGGCCCTGCTGGCCCTTCAGCAGGACGGCCTCCTCGGCAACGTCACCAAGGGCAGCCCGCCGCGCATCGCCGAGCCCGCCCCCGCCCATGACGAACCCCAGCCGACGATGGTGGCCCTGGCTCCCCGGCTGACCGAGGCGTTCTCCGCGCCGCACGTGCGCGTCGACGCGGCCTGTCTCACCGCGGAGAGCCTCATCCCCGCCCTCGGCGAGCCGCTCCGCATGATCCACGAGGGTCGCATCCGCCCCGAGCGGGTCGACGTGCGCATCCTGCTGCCGTCCCGGGACATCAACCTGGCCTTCCCGGTCCCGGTCGACGTCCACGGCGACGACGACGCCGTGCACCAGCGCTGGCTGGCGATGCGCAACGCCCAGGGCCAGGTCCTGCAGTACAACCTTCAGGCCCTGCGCTCCACCCACGACATCGACGTACAGGTCCACTTCCGGGCCCTGCCGTTCACCCCGCCGGCGAAGCTGTACCTGCTCAACGGCACGGAGGCGCTGTTCGCGTACTACATGATCGCGCGTCGCGAGGAGCCGACGGACAGCGGAACGCTGGAGATGTACGACACGCTGGGCTCCGCGTCCCTGCTGTTCTCCTTCGAGAAGCGGGCCGGTCAGCGGGACGCCGCGTTCGTGGAGCAGTCGCAGAAGTGGTTCGACGCCCTCTGGGAAACCATCACCACGGACCTGACACTCTCCTAGTGACTTCTGATGCGACTTCTGGTGCGACGTCTGACGCGAACGAGACCGAGAAGCTACAGGAACTGATCACACGTGCCCAGGTCGTCCTGTGGGACTTCGACGGGCCGATCTGCCGCCTGTTCGCCGGGCACAAGGCGGAACGGGTGGCAGCGGAGCTGGTGGAGTGGCTCGAACTGCAGGGCATGCGCGAGCTGCTCACCGAAACCGAGCGGGGCGCGCTGGACCCGCAGGTCGTGCTGCGTGCCGTGGACCGCCGCCACCCGGGCAGCGACCTCGTCGCCGAACTGGAGGAACGGCTCACCCAGCAGGAGCTGCGGGCCGCCGCCTCTGCCCTGCCGACCGCCTTCGCCGACCCCCTGATCCGCACCTGGACGGCCGTCGGCTCGCGCCTGGCCGTCACCGCCGACAACTCCCCCCGGGTGATCCGGGCCTACCTCGACGGCCGCGGCCTCACCTCCTGCTTCGCCCCCCACGTCTACGGCCGCACGGCCGACCTGCACCGCCTCAAGCCCGACCCGCACTGCCTCGACCGCGCGCTGAACGCGACCGGTACCGCGCCGTCCGCCGCTCTGATGATCGGCGACGCACCCTCGGACCTCGCCGCGGCCCGGCGGGCCGGTGTGCCCTTCCTCGGCTACGCGCGCGACGAGCAGAAGAGGAAGCGTCTGGGCGAGGCCGGAGCCGGGTGTGTGGTGGGGTCCCTGGAGCCGTTGCTGGCGTTGTTGCGGGCGTGAGGTCACCGGGCACGTCGGCCCGGCCCAACTACTCTTTACCCAAGGAGGGGTTGGTGTGTGCCGTGACGGCCGGACCTCCCGTAGCCCGGCCGAGGCCCTCTCACTCCTTCGGCCGGACGCCGTGTGTCGGGCCTTGCCGACGCCCTGTGGGCCGTTGAGGCTGGTCGGGGTTCCCGCGGCCGGACCCGCACGCCGACCGGGGCGTACGGAGTGCGGGGCGAGCTGAGGAGCGGATGGAACGGCATGGGCGGTGCGCAGGAAGACGTCGAGGACGCCTTTGAGCTGCTGACGGACGCGGGCTGCGTCCTGTTCGACTTCGACGGTCCCGTCTGCCGGCTGTACCCCCACGGTGCGTCCATGGCCGTGGCCGTCGACCTGCGGAAGACCCCGGCCGAGGGGGCCGCCCTGGACTTCCTGACCGAGGCGGAGCGGACCGGCAAGGACCCGTACCTGGTGCTGCGGGCGGCCGACCGCGCCGGTAAGGAGCGGGACCTCGGCGATCTGGTGGAGCGCATGGACGCGAAGCTCACCGAGGGCGAGCTGGCCGCCGTCCTGTCCGCGCTGCCCACCCCCGGCGCCGACCAGCTGGTCGAGTGGCTGCACGGACGCGGGTCCCGGCTGGTCGTCGTCACGAACAACGCGGCCTGCGCGGCGGACCGGTACCTGCGGGACCACGGTCTGCGGCGTTACTTCGAGGCCATCCACGGGCGCAGCGCCGATCCCGGCCTGATGAAGCCTCATCCCGATGTCCTCCACCGTGCCCTGCGGGGTCTGCGGCTGCCCCCGGACGACGCCGTCATGATCGGGGACACGCCGGCCGACTTCGCCGCCGCCGAGCAGGCCGGGGTCCGCTTCATCGGCTACGGCCGCAACGCCGAGAAGCGGCTGCTGCTGCGCGACGCCGGGGCGAAGTGCATCGTGTCCGCGTACTCCCCGGTGCTGGCGCTGGCGCGGCACAGCGGCTGGCGGCCGGCTCGGACGCGGCACGCCGGGCCGGGTGTGGACGGTTTCTCCCCTTCCTGACCGGACCGCCACCGGGCACCATGAGGTGACCGCGCCAAGGCGCTTGCCAAAAGGGGGATTTGGTGGCGGACACCACGCTGAGAAGCAGGCTGGCGGCCCGCTGGGAGCGGGCCGAGGGCGTCCTGACAAGGGTTCTGCTGCTGGCCGTCTTCGCCGTCGGCCTGATCGCGCAGTTCGTCAAGCCCCTGGGCGACGCCCTGGAGGGCAAGGCGTACATCGGCGGGGCGCTGCTGAGCCTGGTGGGCTATGTGCTGTACAGCGAGGTGCAGCGGCTGAACTCGGCGCAGGAGGGCCAGCGGGAGATCACGGAGAGCCTGCTGCGTTCCCTGGCCTCCCTGGAAGCCCAGCAGTCGGGGGCCGACATCAGGATCGATCCGGAGAAGATCAAGGACGAACTGCGCAGTGCGCTGCGGAGCGGGGACCGCGTCGAGCTGGCCACCCTGTCCTTCACGGGCGAGAACTTCGTCGGTCTGAAGCAGTACCTGGGAGAACTGCCCCCCAACGACGAGCGCCGGATTCACATCCGGGTTCTCGTCCCCGATTTCAGCAAGTCCATCGATCTGCCCGGACTGGTGCGGGCCGACGGCACGTTGTACGACGCGGCCGGGTTCCGGGCTCACCTGAGGCGCAAGATCTCCGAGTACCAGGCGGAGCTGAAGGGGATGGAACGCCGGATGCGCCATCACCGCCTCGGGACGCTGACGGTCGAATTCAAGGTGATGCACATGGCGCCGACGCTGAAGCTGTACCTCATCAACGAGGATCAGGTGATCGAAGCGCAGTACGACAAGTTCGAGCAGAGGCCCGACGAGTACACCCCGGGCGGGGGCACCGACGATCTGCTGGACATCACCGGCCACGCATCGCCCCTCCTGCGCTGGCACCGGGACGGCGGGCCGCTGGCACGGGAGATGCGCCGTTGCCGCCGGAACCAGTTCGAGCAGTACTGGAAAGGTGCCCGCGCTCTGGCACCGGCCTCCTTGAACAACAGCCCCGTCCCCGCCCCCCAGCCCCAGGACTGACCACAGCCCCTCCGCCGGTCACTGCGTAGGCTCCCCCCATGGAAGAGATGGGCCTGCGGGAGCGCAAGAAGCGGCGGATGTACCAGGACGTGTCGGACATCGCCGTGCGGCTGTTCCTGGAGCGCGGCTTCGACGCCGTGTCGGTCGCGGAGGTGGCCGCCGAGGCGGGGATCTCCAAGCCGACGCTCTTCCGGTACTTCCCGGCCAAGGAGGACCTGGTCCTGCACCGGATCGCGGACCACGAGACGGAGGCCGCCCGGGTGGTCGCCGGGACGGCCGAGCCGCTGGCCGCGCTGCGCCGGAACTTCCTGGACGGGCTGGAACGGTCCGATCCGGTGACCGGGCTGAACGACCATCCGCAGGTTCTCGCCTTCCATCGGCTGCTGTACGGGACGCCGGCCCTGGTGGCACGGGCGTACGGCCATCAGGAGCGCTCGGAGGCGGCGCTCGCCGAGGCGCTCGGGGGCGGTCTCGACGCCCGGCTCGCCGCCGGGCAGATCATCGCCGTCCAGCGGATCCTCGCGCTGGAGAACTGGCGGCGGATCGCGGCGGGGGAGGGTGTGGAGCAGGTCCGGCCGGACGCGGTGCGGGCGGCCGAGCGGGCCTTCGACCGGCTGGCGGCGGGCCTGGTGGGCCTCACGGGCCACCTGGACGAGACTCAGTAACGTATTTAACTCGGTTACATTTTCTGGGTACGGTGGAGTCATGACGTCACTCCACCCCGCCCCCGAGGACATCGAGGCCACCCTTCACCGCGAACGCGCCTACCACGACGCCTGCCGCACCGCGCTCGCCGCCATGGTCGACGGCGCCGCCCGGCAGGTCGTCATCGGCGAGGACGTCTCCGCCTCCGGTGCCGACGCCGAGGTCCTCGGCTACCAGCTGCGCAGCCAGGCCAAGGCGCTGCGCGAACTGCCCCAGGGGCCGCTGTTCTTCGGACGGCTGGACTTCGCCGCCTCGGACCCCGAGCACGGCGGACAGAGCTACCACGTCGGCCGGCTGCGGATCACCGAGGACCCGGCCGCGCCGCCCCTGGTCGTCGACTGGCGGGCCCCCGTCTCGCGCGCCTTCTACCAGGCGGGTGCCCGCGAGCCGCAGGGCGTCGAGGTGCGGCGCCGGTTCGGCTGGGCGCCGGGCAGCCGGGGGGACTCCGCCGACCTCACCGGGCTGGAGGACGAGCGCCTGGGCCGGGGCGAGGCGCAGGTCAGCGACATCGTCGCGCGGGAGATCGAGCGGCCCCGGATCGGCCCGATGCGGGACATCGCCGCCACCATCCAGCCCGAGCAGGACGACCTCGTACGGGCCGGCCTCAGCGCCTCCGTGTGCGTCCAGGGCGCCCCGGGCACCGGCAAGACGGCCGTCGGCCTGCACCGCGCCGCCTATCTGCTCTACACCCACCCGAAGCGGATCCAGCGCTCCGGCCTGCTGATCCTCGGCCCCAACCGCACCTTCCTCTCCTACATCGCCGAGGTGCTGCCCTCCCTCGGCGAGACCGGCGTCCGCCAGGCCACTCTGCTGGACGAGATCGCCCGCCACCCGGTCACCGGCACCGACCCCACCCCCACGGCCGCCGTCAAGCACGACGCCCGCATGGCCGAGGTGCTGCGCCGGGCGCTGTACGCGCGGGTGTCCGCCGAGGGCGTGGCCGATCTCTCCGTACCGGACGGCTCCTACCGGTGGCGGGTCCCGGCGGCGGCGCTGGCCGGCATCGTCGAGGAGGTGCGCGCCGAGCAGCCGCCGTACGCGATCGGACGGGAGCGGGTGCGCACCCGGGTCGTACGACGGCTGCTGGAGCAGGTCGAGCGGCGCTCCGGGCCGCCGCCGAACGCCTGGGTGCGCCGGATCGAGCGGGCGCGGGCACTCACCGCCCGGCTCGACGAGGTGTGGCCCAAGGTCCGGCCCGAGGAGGTCCTCGCCGAACTGCTCGGCGACGCCGGCACGCTGGCGCGGGCCGCCGACGGACTGCTGGAACCGGACGAGCAGGCGGCGCTGCTGTGGCCGCGCCCACCGCGCTCGTACAAGTCCGCCCGCTGGTCGGCCGCCGACCTCGTCCTGCTGGACGAGCTGTCCGGGCTGACCGAACACCCCGAGGGATACGGCCACATCGTCGTGGACGAGGCGCAGGACCTCTCGCCGATGGAGTGCCGGGCGATCGCCCGCCGGGCCGTCTTCGGCTCGCTGACCGTGCTCGGCGACCTGGCCCAGGGCACCACCCCGTGGGCCGCCCGCGACTGGGACGTGCAGCTGCGCCACCTCGGCAAGCCGGACGCGGCCGTGGTGCCGCTGACCATCGGGTTCCGGGTGCCCGCCGCGGTGGTCGAGCTGGCCAACCGCCTGCTGGGCCGGCTGGACGTGGCCGTACCCGCCGCCCGGTCGCTGCGGGCGGACGGCGCGCTGACCGTCCGGCCCACCGACGACGTGCCCGGCACGACCGTGACGGCCGTACGGGAGGCCCTCGCACACGAGGGATCGGTAGGTGTCGTCGCGGCGGACGTGGACGTGGCCCGGGTGAGGGACGCGCTCACCGCGGCCGGCATCGAGTCGGCCGGCCCGGAGGAACTCGGCGCCCGGGTGGCCGTGGTCCCCGCGAGCCTGGTCAAGGGCCTGGAGTACGACCACGTCGTCGCCGTCGAACCGGCCGCCGTCGCGGCCGCCGAGGAGCGGGGTGCGCACCGGCTGTACGTGGTGCTGACCCGGGCGGTGTCCCGGCTGGACGTCGTGCACGGACGCCCGCTGCCGTTCTGACGCCGGCTGTTGCGTGCTCCGCCCGCAACAACGGCTTCGAAGGCCGATCCTGGGGGTGATGCTGCTCTTCCTCGATGTCGACGGTCCGCTCATCCCGTTCGGTGCGGCGCACGGCGCCTATCCGGTCTACGACCGCGCCCTGCCGCCGGGCGCCGACGGACATCCGCTGCTCGACCGCGTCGACCCGGCACTCGGCCTGCGTCTCGCGGGCCTGGGCTGCGAGCTGGTGTGGGCCACGACGCCAACACGTGCCTGGCGCCCTGGCTGGGCCTGCCCCCGCTGCCGGTCGTCCGGTGGCCGGACGAGGACGAGCCGCCCGGCCTGCTGCACTGGAAGACCCGGCCGCTGGTCGACTGGGCAGCCGGCCGCCCCTTCGTCTGGGTCGACGACGAACTGACCGAGGCCGACCGCGCCTGGGTAGCCGTCCACCACCCCGAACCGGCCTTTCTCCACCGCGTCGACCACCGCGACGGCCTGACGGAGGACGACTTCGGGGCGGTGCGGGAGTGGCTGGGGGTGCACGGCCGGTGCGGCCCTGCGGCGACCGGGTGAAGTCCGGGCGTGGCGTGGCGCACTATTGCAAGCAGGTGCTTGCAATTGTTAGCGCGAGTGTTGCAAGGTGGGGATATGGCATCGCTCAACGTCGGCAATCTCGGTGAGTACCTGCGCGAGCAGCGGCGCAACGCCCAGCTCTCGTTGCGGCAGCTCGCCGACGCCGCCGGGGTGTCCAATCCGTACCTGAGCCAGATCGAGCGCGGGCTGCGCAAGCCCAGCGCGGAGGTGCTCCAGCAGGTCGCCAAGGCACTGCGCATCTCCGCCGAGACGCTGTACGTCCGCGCCGGCATCCTCGACGCCGAACGGGACCGGGACGAGGTGGAGACCAGAGCGGTCATCCTCGCCGATCCCACGCTCAACGAGCGGCAGAAGCAGGTGCTGCTCCAGATCTACGAGTCCTTCCGCAAGGAGAACGGATTCGGGGTCGGCGAGACGGCCGAGGACCTCGGTGAGGGGGCTGCGGAGGAACGGCCCAGCGACACCGATGTCCCGAGCGACACCGCCGTACGCGGCACCCGCACGGCCGGCGGCAGTGATGCCGGTCCGCGGCGGACGGCCGGGTGAGCGGGCCCTCGACAAGTCAGCCCCCGGCCGCAGCACCGCGGACCACACCAACCTCAGCCGAACGCGAATCCGGGAGGACCATCACCATGGCCATCACCGACGACCTGCGCAAGACCCTCAGCGACCCGACCCCGCTCTACTTCGCGGCCGGCACCGCCGACCTCGCTCTCCAGCAGGCCAAGAAGGTGCCCGCCCTGGTCGAGCAGCTGCGCGCCGAGGCCCCGGCCCGTATCGACGCCGTGCGCAACACCGACCCGAAGGCCGTGCAGGAGAAGGCCGCCGCCCGGGCCAAGGAGGCGCAGGCGACCCTGCAGACCAAGGTCAACGAGTTCATCGGCACCCTCGACGTCGACCTCAAGAAGTTCGGCGAGAACGCCCAGGACCTCGCCCTGCGCGGGGTCGGCGTCGCCGCCGAGTACGCCGTCAAGGCCCGCGAGACCTACGAGAAGGTCGCCGAGCACGGCGAGCAGGCCGTGAAGACCTGGCGCGGCGAGGCCGCCGAGGAGATCGAGGACCTGGCGATCGCCGTCGAGGGCAAGCCCGAGCCGGCCGCAGCCGCGGAGGAGCCGAAGCCGGCCGAGGCCAAGGCGGAGGCCGCCCCGGCGAAGAAGCCCGCGGCGCGCAAGGCTCCGGCCCCCCGCAAGGCCACCGGCCCGAAGAAGACGACCCCGCCGGCCCAGTGAGCGTGACCGATGAGACGGATACGGGCCGGGCACCCCTAGGGTGTCCGGCCCGTTCTACGGGTACGGTGACGGCGTACGGACCGGGAGAGAGCGGGCGGTGGGCAGCATGCTGATGTTGGGCTTCGCGGGGTTCATGGGGATCCTGAAGATCGTCCTGATGGCCCTCGCCGCGTTCGGGCTGTTCGACGCCGCGTTCCGGCGCGAGGACGCCTTCCGCGCGGCGGACAAGCAGAACAAGGTCTTCTGGCTGATCATCCTCGGCATCGCCCTGGTGGTCAGCTATCTGTTCTCGCTCCTGTCGATCCTGCCCATCGCCGGCGCGATCGCGAGCATCGTCTACATCGTGGACGTGCGCCCGGCCCTCAAGCAGGCCTCCGGCGGCAGCGGCTGGGGTCGCCGCCGCGGCGGAAGCAGCAGCGACGGTCCGTACGGGCCGTACAACGGCGGCCGCTGACCCGGCCCGAGCGGTTACGGCGTGCGGTCCAGCAGGACCACGGCCACGTCGTCCGTCAGCTCGCCGCCGTTGAGGTCGCGCACCTCGCTCACCGCGGCCCGCAGCAGACTCTCGCCGCGCAGGCCCTCGGCCAGCTGGCGGCGGATCATCTCCACCATCCCGTCCTGGCCGAGGCGCTCCCCGCCCGTGCCGACCCGGCCCTCGATCAGGCCGTCGGTGTAGAGCATCAGGCTCCACTCGGCGCCCAGCTCCACCTGCATCCGCGGCCAGCGGGCGCCGGGCAGCAGGCCGAGGGCGGGGCCGTTGTTGTCGTAGGGCAGCAGTTCCGCGGCCCGGCCCGGGCGCGCGATCAGCGGGGACGGGTGGCCGGCCAGGCACAGCCCCGCGCGGCGGCCGTCCGGCGCGATGTCCACCGTGCACAGCGTCGCGAAGATCTCCTCGTCCGAGCGCTCGTGCTCCAGCACCTCCTGGAGCGTGCTCAGCAGCTCGTCCCCGCACAGCCCGGCCAGCGTCAGCGCCCGCCAGGCGATGCGCAGCTCCACGCCGAGCGCGGCCTCGTCGGGGCCGTGGCCGCAGACGTCGCCGATCATGGCGTGCACGGTGCCGTCGGGGGTGCGGACGGCGTCGTAGAAGTCGCCGCCGAGCAGGGCCCGGGAGCGGCCGGGGCGGTAGCGGGCGGCGAAGCGCAGCGAGGAGCCCTCCAGCAGGGGCGTGGGCAGCAGCCCGCGCTCCAGCCGGCGGTTCTCCTGGGCGCGCAGCCTGCCCTCGGCAAGACGCCGCTCGGCGGTGTCGGAACGTTTCCGCTCCACCGCGTAGCGGATGGCCCGGCTGAGCAGGCGGCCGTCCAGCTCGTCCCGGAACAGATAGTCCTGGGCGCCCACGCGCACGGCCTCGGCGCCGCGCTCGGCGTCGCCGGAGGCGGTCAGCGCGAGCACGGCGTGCCGGGGCGCGAGCTGCAGCACGTGCCGGAGCACGGCCAGCTCGTCGTCGTCCCCGGTGCCGCCCGGCGCCGGGAGCGCGAGGTCCAGCAGGATGCAGTGCACGTCGTCGGTGAGCAGCCGCTCGGCCTCGGTGAGGTTGCGGGCGGTGCGGACGCGGGCCGGGTTGCCGGAGGAGTCCAGCAGTTCGGGCACGATCGGCGAGCCGGCCGGATCGTCCTCGATCAGCAGCAGGGTGAGAGTGGTGCCGTTGGCGGTGCTGGCCGCGGCGCTCCGGTGAGCCTCTTCCTTGAGGGGGCCGCCTTGGGCGGCGGCCTGCGCCTGACCACTCTCCACGGCCGGGATCGCTCTCTGCCGCGGTATGGGTACGGGCATCGTCTTGGTTCCTTCCCTCCCCCCGAGGGCAGGTGGGCGAGGGACCTCGACCCACCGTCGGGTGACCATAGCGGTACTGCCCGGCCCGATGGAATGGTGTGAGCCGCGTCGCTCCGGTGCAGGCCCCTGTCATATGCCGCGTTTTGTACCGCAGTTGGACAGGCCGCCCCTGGAGCAGGGATGACGAAGCTCACGCACCGCAGGGTTCGCACGGGGGTTGGGCGTGCGGTGGGTCACACGGCAGGACCACGGCGGGGATCACGGCAGGGTCCACGGCAGGGAGTACGGCAGGGAGTACGGCAGGGATCGCGGAGGGTCCGCCGCGGGGCGTGCGGGCCGTCACATGACGTGCCTCACGCGTCCGGTCGTACGACCCCCAGGATCGGCATCGAGCCCGCGCCCGCGACCGTCACCGTTCGCCCCGGCCGCGGGGCGTGGATGATCGCGCCGTCGCCCACGTACATCGCGACATGGCTGGCGTCGTCGAAGTAGATGACGAGGTCACCGGGGCGCATGTCCTTGATGTCGACGTGCTTGAGCTGCTTCCACTGCTCCTGCGAGGTGCGCGGGACGGGACGGCCGGCCTTCGCCCAGGCCTGGGAGGTCAGGCCCGAACAGTCGAAGGAGTCGGGGCCCTCGGCGCCCCACACGTACGGCTTGCCCAGCTGGGCGGTGGCGAACTCGACCGCCTGCCTGCCCTGCTCGGAGGCCTTGCCCTTGACCTCCTTGAGGATGCCGGTGTCCAGCCACTCGGTCTGTGACTTGTAGGCGGCCTCCTGCTCCAGCTTGGCGAGCCGCTCCTTCTCCTTCTGCTCCAGCTGGGACTCGAGCTTCTCGGCCTCGGTGATCTGCTGCTTGATCTTCTTCTTGGCGGCCGCCTTGGCCTTGCGGTTGGCGTCGAGCTTCTGCCACTGCGCGGAGGCGTCCTCGGCGTAGTCCTGCAAGTCCTTCTGGGTGCGGGTCATTTCGGCGATCAGCTTGTTGGTCGCCCGCTGGCCGTTGAGCACCGTCCCGGCCCCGTCGATGAACTGCTGCGGGTCGTCGCTGAGCAGGAACTGGGCCGTGGGCGGCAGTCCGCCCGTGCGGTACTGGGCCGCGGCCGCGGCGCCCGCCTGGTTCTTGAGCTTCTCCAGCCTCTGCTGCCCCTCGACGATCTTCTTCGCCAGCGCCACGATCCGTGCGGACTGCTCCTTCGTCCGCTCCTCGGCCGCGTTGTAGGCGTCGGTGGCCACTTCCGCGTCGTGGTAGAGCCGGTCCAGCTTGTCCCGGACCTTCTGAAGGTCCTTGCTGGGCGGGGGAGTCGGCGATGCGCCCGGCGTCGCGCTCGTGCTCGGCGTGGGCGTCGGGGCGGCGAACGCCGTGCCGGGTGCCGCCAGCACGGTCACCGCGCAGACCACGGTCACGGCGGCCGTGAGCAGGCCGCGCTTGCCCGTACCCATACTCTCCCCCAAAACTGATTTACCGTCAGTAACTTACGATCGCCCAGGGATCGTGCCACGACTGCGCGCAAAGCGACAGAGGTCATGGGAAGTCGGATTTTCGCCCCGCCCCTCGTGGCGTACCTTCCCGGCTTCCCGCCCCCCTCGCGCATTTCCCCCCGGGTGTCGTCGCTCACGACGATCTCCCGCCGATGTGACGAACGACGCACGGAGTCCGTTCCCGAGGGACGGGAGGTGAGAAGAGGAAAGGGAGGTGACGGGCCGGGCCGGGTCGGGGTGGGCCGGGGCCCTCAGCAGGCGCGCGGCGCCAACGCCGCCCACGCCACGGTCACTTCCCCCTGCCGCCAGCGCGCCGGCGAGTCCGTCACCGGCCAGTCGGCCGTCAGGTCCCGGACCGTGCGGATCCAGCGCTGGCGGGCGCCGTAGGAGGCGTACGGCGCGGCGGCCGCCCAGGCGCGGTCGAAGTCACGCAGGAAGGCGTGCACCGGTTCGCCCGGCACATTGCGGTGGATCAGCGCCTTCGGCAGCCGCTCGGCGAGGTCCGAGGGGCGTTCCAGGGAACCCAGCCGGGTCGCGAAGGTCACCGTCCGAGGGCCCTCCGGGCCGAGTGCCACCCACACGTGCCGCCGTCCGATCTCGTCGCAGGTCCCCTCGACCAGCAGTCCGCCCCGCGACCCGCCGCCCGCCGGCACCAGCCGCGCGCACAGCCGCTCCCACACGGCGGCGACCTGGTCCTCGTCGTACTGGCGCAGCACGTTGGCGGCCCGGACGAGCACCGGGCGCCCGGGGACCGGGATCTCGAAGCCGCCGTGCCGGAAGGCCAGGCCCTCCCTCTCGTACGGCTTCGCCGCCGCGACCCGCTCCGGCTCGATCTCGACGCCGACCACGCGCGCGCGGGGGTCGGCGGTCCGCAGCCGGCCGAGCAGCTCGACGGCGGTCCAGGGCGCGGCCCCGTACCCGAGGTCGATCGCCACCGGATCCGCGGCGCGCCGCAGCTCGGCGCCGTGCGCGGCCGCGATCCAGCGGTCCATGCGCCGCAGCCGATTGGGGTTGGTCGTCCCGCGCGTCACCGTTCCCACGATGGGGGTCCCCCCGGCCGAGCGAAGCCGAGAGTGGGGGAGGGGCGTCGCGCGGGCTGTCATACCTACGAGGGTATGCGGGTGCCGCGGATGTGCTGGCCGTCGTGCGGGGCCGTGGTCGTGAGGCTCGGCGTGCGGGGCCGTGGACGTGATGCCCGGCGTGCGGAGCCGCGGTCGTGATGGCAGGCGTAAGGGCCCGGCCGGGGTTCCGGTCGGGCCGTTCGCCGGGTCCTGCCGGGTCCTGCCGGGTCCTGCCGGGTCCTGCCGGGGGTTCCGGTCGGGCCGTTCGCCGGGCCGCGCGCGCCGTGGGCGGCTCAGCACCGGCGCATCTGCAGGCGCGGCTCGGCGCGGGCGCACCAGCACGGGTGGCTCAGCACGGGTGGCTCAGCGCGAGCCCTGTGCTGCCTTGCGGCGCAGGGTGAGGACGATGCCGCCGCCGGCCACGACCAGGGCGGCCGCGGTGCCCGCGATCAGCTTGGTGCCGTTGCCCGCACCGGTTTCGGCGAGGTGGGTGCCGCCACCCGCGGGCGACGGGACGCTGCTCGCCGCCGGCGTGGGTGCGGCGCTGCTGCTCTGCGCGGGGGTCGGAGTCGCGGAGGAGCCGGGGACGGGCTTCGACGACGTCGGGGGCTGGGCGGGCACCGAGGCGGAGGCCGAGGCGGAGGCCTCGCACGTCACGTCCGGCACGACCACCATCGGCTTGATGTCCTCGTCGACCCTGTCGCCCGCCTTGACGTGGACCCGGAACGTCTCTCCGGGGTACCAGTCCAGGGGGGTGAGGTCGACGCTCACGCCCTCGGCGGTCGGGTGGTCGATGGTCTTCGTGTCGACCAGCCGCTCTCCCCCGGGCATGCTCAGCTGCACGTAGAGGCTGACGGTGGCCGGGGTGCCGGACGGGTCCTTGTCGGTGACGCGGATGACGCCGTGGTCCTTGGCGTCGCAGCCGGGCTCCGCGGAGAAGTCGCCGATGGTGCAGGCGAGCGCGGTGTGGGCGGCGGCGACGGAGAGCACGGCCGCGGCGGCCGAGGTGCCTATGACGCGGGCCGCCGTGGTGGCGTGACGGGAGAGGGACACGCTACGGGAGAGGGACACGCTTGTCCTTGTGGTCGATGAGCCGAGGCCCGTCACGTGTACAAGCCCTGTGACTCCTCTGTCAAAGGTTGTATCGCCGCAGGTCAAGAGCCGATGAAGGTGCGGTCGGCGACTGCTTTACGGCTGGTCAAGCGAAGGTCATGGGCATGCCGCCGAGCCGTTGCGCGAGCCGCTCCGTGAACCGGTCGGCCACGCAGCGAACGCTCGAACGGTTGAGCGATCAAAGGTCATGATTGAGTAAAGGTGCTTGATCGGGAAATGGCGGGCACCATCCGGCTGTTGCATCCCTTCGGAGGGCGAGGTCGGTCCTCCGACAGGCATGCCCGCAGCAAGGAGGAACGCCACGTGAGCCAGTACGTCAGCAGGCTCGGGCGTCGCTCTCCGGCGGCCCCCTCGCGGCTCAGGCTGCACCGCAGGCCCCGCCGCGTCGCCATGCTCTCCGTGCACACCTCACCGCTCCACCAGCCCGGCACCGGCGACGCCGGCGGCATGAACGTCTACATCGTGGAGCTGGCCCAGCGCCTCGCCGCGATCAACATCGAGGTCGAGATCTTCACCCGGGCGACGGCCGGCGGCCTCGCGCCCACCGTCCAGCTCGCCCCCGGCGTCCTCGTCCGGCACGTCGACGCAGGTCCCTACGAGGGCCTCGCCAAGGAGGACCTGCCCGCCCAGCTGTGCGCCTTCACGCACGGCGTGATGCAGGCCTGGGCCGGCCACCGCCCCGGCCACTACGACCTCGTGCACTCCCACTACTGGCTCTCCGGCCACGTCGGCTGGCTCGCCGCCCAGCGCTGGGGCGTCCCGCTCGTGCACGCCATGCACACCATGGCCAAGGTCAAGAACGCCAACCTGGCCGACGGCGACACCCCCGAGCCCGCCGCCCGGGTCATCGGCGAGACCCAGATCGTCGCTGCCGCCGACCGGCTCATCGCCAACACCGCCGAGGAGGCCGACGAACTCGTGCGGCACTACACGGCCGACCCCGCCAAGGTCGCCGTGGTCCACCCCGGTGTGAACCTCGACCGCTTCCGCCCCGCCGACGGCCGGGCCGCCGCCCGCGCCCGCCTCGGGCTGCCCCAGGACGCCCTCGTCCCGCTCTTCGCCGGCCGCATACAGCCCCTGAAGGCTCCCGACGTGCTGCTCCGGGCGGTGGCCGCGCTGCTGGACGAGCGCCCCGAGCTGCGCTCCCGGATCGTCGTACCCGTCGTCGGCGGGCCGAGCGGCAGCGGTCTCGCCAAGCCCGAGGGCCTGCAGAAGCTCGCCGCCCGGCTCGGCATCGCCGACGTCGTACGGTTCCGCCCGCCGGTCGGCCAGGAGCAGTTGGCGGACTGGTTCCGGGCGGCCTCCGTCCTCGTCATGCCGTCCTACAGCGAGTCCTTCGGGCTGGTCGCGATAGAGGCGCAGGCGGCCGGCACGCCGGTGCTCGCGGCCTCGGTCGGCGGCCTGCCGGTGGCCGTGCGCGACGGCGCCACCGGCTTCCTCGTCAAGGGCCACAACCCGGCCGACTACGCGCGCGTGCTGCACCGGTTCGCCGACGAGCCGTCGCTGACGGCGAGCATGGGTGCGGCCGCCGCCCGGCACGCGCAGTCCTTCGGCTGGGACGCCTCGGCGGCCGCCACCGCCGACGTGTACACGGCCGCGACCCAGTCCCACCGCCGTCGCGTACGCTCCCAGCATGGGTGATGTGGAGAAGGCTGCGCAGGTCATCGAGGGTGTCCTGAAGGACGCCGAACTGGAGTGGGAGCGTCCGGAGTCCGGCACCTTCGTCGTCAAACTGCCCGGCACCCGCAAGCTCTCCACCACGGTCTCCCTCCTGGTGGGCCGCCACACCCTCTCCGTCAACGCCTTCGTCGTCCGCCATCCCGACGAGAACGAGGCGGGCGTCCACCGCTGGCTGCTGGAGCGCAACCTCAAGCTGTACGGCGTCAGTTACGCCGTCGACCGGCTCGGTGACGTCTACGTCACCGCCCGCCTGTCCCTGGCCGCCGTCACCCCCGAGGAGATCGACCGCCTCCTCGGCCAGGTCCTGGAGGCGGCGGACGGCGCCTTCAACACCCTGCTGGAGCTGGGCTTCGCGTCCGCGATCCGCCGGGAGTACGCGTGGCGGGTGTCCCGGGGCGAGCCGACGCGGAACCTGGATGCGTTCAAGCACCTGATCGAGCGCCCGACCGACTGACCCCGGGCCGGCGAGACGGTCAGGAGGGGTCCGGCTGGGGCTGTCCGCCGCCGCTTCTGTCGAGTTCGTCGGCGAAGGCCCGCAGGGCGTCGGCCAGTTCCTTCTTGGTCGGCAGCTGGTCGACCTTCCGGTCGAGTTCCGTGATGCGCCGGTTCAGCTCGGCCAGGTCGCCCGGCGGGGTGGGCTCGCCCGAAGGGTCGGGATCGGGGATCGGGGGGTCGTCGGGCGAGGTGGACGTCGGGCTGGGATCGGCGCCGCCGGTGCTGCCGCTTCCGCCGACGGTGCCCCCGTCGGTGCCGGCGCTTCCGCTGGCAGTGCCTCCGTCGGTGCCGCTGCTTACGCCGACGGTGCCCCCGTCGGACGTGCCCGCGGAGTCCGTGTCCGGCGGGACGGTGCTCGTGACGCTCTGCCCGGGGCCGGGGTCGTCGCCCGAGGTCGCCGCCAGGGCCACGCCGACGCTGAGGGCGACCAGGGCCACGGTACCCGCGACGGCGGTCGCAAGACGTCCGAGCGGCAGGGAGCGGGTACTGATGGATGGATCGCGAGGAGTCTGTGGTTCCTGTGCTTTCTGTGTGTCATCCATGGCGGGGACGCCAGCCCGCGGTGATCACCGGACGGGGGACTTCCGCTGATTCCCGACCGTGCGCTCAAGGAGATGATCCGGAGTGCGGCCGCCTGATCCCGTGTGACCTCTTCCCCGCCCAGGGGTGGGAATGGCATGCTCACCGCCAACGCATTCCTGAACGTCGTTCATATCCATGAATACGAAGGGGCGGCTGGACATGCACCACGAGCACGTCAGCAGACGGACACTCCTCGCCGGCGCCACCGCCGTGGCCCTGGGTGCGGCAACCGGCACGGCGGCAGCGGCGTCGACGGAAGTCCCTTCCCTCTGGCGGGAGTTCACCCGCTCCCCCTTCACCCACCCGCAGATCCCGTACGTCGGCCGGGCGGGCCAACGCGCCGGATCCCGCCGCTTCCCCCGCCCCCGCACAGTCACCGACGTCACCGACCACGGTGCGGTACCCGACGGGACCACGGACTGCGCCCCCGCGATCAACCGTGCCGTCGCCGCAGCCGGAAGGGCCGGCGGCGGCACGGTCACCATCCCGCCCGGCACCTTCCGCATCGACGACGTGATCCGCATCGCCGACTCGAACGTCGTCCTGCGCGGCGCCGGCAGCGGCCGTACGACCCTGTACGCCACGAAGAACCTCACCGAACTGATCGGCGCCTACGGCTCCCGCTACGGCGGCGACAAGTCGTCCTGGTCCTGGGCCGGAGGCCTGATCTGGCTGGCGCCGAGGGCCCGCCTGGACTCCCTGGTCGCGGCGATCCGCGCCAAGTCCTGGCCGTTCGAGGGCTGGACCGGCAACAGGCGGGACGAGTGGACGACCCTCACGACCGTCGAGCCGGCCCGCCGGGGCTCCTGGACGGTGACCGTGGCCGACGCCGGCGGGCTGAGGCCCGGTCAGCTGGTCCTGCTCCGCCTGGCCGACGACCCCGCCCACACCCTCCTGCAGCACATGGCGGGCGGCGGCCCCGGCCCCTCGGCCTACACCTGGGACGACAAGACCAAGCTGACCTCCTACGTCCCCTACGAGTGGCCCGTCCGCATCGCCCGCGTCCACGGCCGCCGCCTCACCCTGGAACGCCCGCTCCCGCTCGACGTCCGCCCGGAGTGGGACGCCAGACTGACCACGCACGTCCAGGAGCTGACGGGCTCCGGCGTGGCGGGCCTGACCCTGGAGGCGGTGGAGACCCCACAGTCCCCGCACCTGCTCGACAAGGGCTACAACGGGGTCGTCCTGCAGTGCGCCTACGACTGTTTCGTGGACGACGTCGCGGTCCGCCACGTCGACAACGGCTTCGGCCTGGTCGCGGCCTCCGCCTGCACCCTGCGTCGCACCCGTGTGGCCGGCCGCGGCTCCCACCACCCGTACTTCTGCCGCGAGGGCTCCCATGACAACCTGATCGAGGACTTCACGATCGAACAGCGCACGGTCCCCGCGCCCGCGAACACCCAACTCCACGGCATCAACGTCGAGGGCCTGTCCTCCCACAACGTCTGGTCGCGCGGCGAGATGCAGATGGGCACCTTCGACAGCCACCGCGGCCTGCCCTTCGCCGACGTCCGCACCGACATCACGGTGAACAACAACGGCCGCCACGGCGGCGACGCCAGCGCCGGCCCGCTCTTCGGCGCCCGCTTCACCCACTGGAACATCAGGGTCACCAACGGCCGCGCAGGCCTGATGAAGATCGACGGACTGGCGCCCTACTCGGCGACGGTCGGCCTCGACACCGTCACGGAGTCCGACCAGATCGACGTCCCGGACTTCACCGGCGACCTGCACTCCCGGCTGGAGCTGTACGGCACCAGGGACGTCGTACGCCCGCGCAACCTGTACGACGCTCAGCGCGAACTGAGCCGGTAGCGCCCCGGGGTGACCCCGACGAGCTTCTTGAAGTGCCGGGTGAGATGGGCCTGGTCGCAGAACCCGGTCGTCGCCGCCACCTCGCCCGGCGCCAGCCCGTCCAGCAGCAGCCGCCGGGCCCGCCCGACCCGGCGGGACATCAGGTACTGGTGCGGCGCGATGCCGTAGGCGGCGCTGAACGCCCGTACCAGATGGGCGGGATGGGCGTGCAGCACCCGCGCGGCGTCGGCGAGCGTGAGGCCCTCGGTGACGTGCGCGTCGAGAAGCTCGCGCAGCGAACGTGCGAGGACGGGGCCGGGGCGGCCGGCGCTGCTCTCCCGGTGCCGCAGATGGTCCCGCAACCGCTCGCCGACGAGGGCCAGCCGGCTCTCCGCCTCCAGCTCGTCCCCCGGCCGCCCGAGCGCGCCGTGCACCTGTCCGACCCGCAGCCGCAGCACCGGATCCCTGAGGTCGGGCCCGTCGACGGCCGGACCGATCAACTCGTCCCCGAGGAGGCTGCCGTCGAGGTAGAGCACGCGTTTCCGGAAGCCGTGCGGGGTGGCGGGGGAGCCGTTGTGCGGGACGTGCGGCGGCAGCAGCGAGACCGTGTCGTGCGGGGTCCCGTGCTCATGCCGGTCGAGTTCGTACCGTACGGCCCCGTCGTCCACGATGAGCAGCGTCCAGGCGTCGTGCACGTGCATCGGGTACGCGTACTCGGTGAAGTGGGCGTGGAAGACCTCCACGACACCCGGGACGCGCGGGCGCCAGGCGGAGACGTCCGGCCGAGCTGCGGTCACGCAAAAAACGTACAAGACCGCCCGCCGGGTCGCGCGGCAGTCTCACTGCATGAACACCGAGCCGATGCGTTTTGACACCAAGATCGCCGTACTGCTCCGCGAGGACCTGGAGCCCTGGCAGCGCCTCAACGTGACGGCCTTCCTGGTCAGCGGGCTGGGCAGCCGGATCCCGGAGGTGATCGGCGAGCCGTACGAGGACGCCGACGGCGTCTCCTACCTGCCGATGTTCCGCCAGCCGGTACTGGTCTTCGAGGGCACGAAGGAAACCCTGGAGGCGGCCCACGGAAGGGCGTTGAGCCGCGCTCTGCCCCGCGCGGTGTTCACCGCCGACCTCTTCACCACGGGCAACGACCGTGACAACCGGGCCGCCGTCCGCGCGGTCCCCACGGCCGACCTGGACCTGGTGGGCCTCGCGGTCCACGGCCCCCGCAACGGCGTGGACAAGGTGCTGAAGGGGGCGCGGATGCATCCGTGAGGCCGCCTCCCGGCGTGGAGGCCTCCACGCCGGGGCTGTCACCCCCTCGCCGGGACGGCCGTCGATCAGCCGAACTGGCCCGCCGCCCGTACGACCTCCGGCACGCCGGGGTGTCGTTCTGGCTCAGTTCCGGGGTGGACGCCATGGAGTGCGCCCGCC